>CAZDXI010000133.1:0-8428 GCA_964509095.1 uncultured Rhodobacterales bacterium | reverse complement strand
ATGACCAATAGCCACAAACAAAGCATCACACCACTCCATCCCCCCAAACCTTGACCTTCCCTGCATATCCCGTCAGGAACCAAACAAAGACTGGAGAGCAGGATGACGATGTCGCTGAGCGGGAAACGGGGCCTCGTGATGGGGGTGGCGAATGAGCGGTCCATCGCGTGGGGGATTGCCAAGGCGCTGGCCGAAGCGGGCGCGGAACTCGCGTTCACCTATCAGGGCGAGGCGTTCGGAAGCCGTCTGAAACCGCTGGCCGAAAGTGTGGGCAGTGACTTCATGGTCGATGTGGATGTCACGGATGATGACTCCCTCGACCGGGCGTTTGGCGAACTTGAAAAACGCTGGCCGACCATTGATTTTGTGGTCCATGCCATAGCCTTTTCCGACAAGTCCGAACTGACGGGGCGGTTCCTCAATACCTCCCGTGCGAATTTCAAACACTCCATGGATATTTCAGCGTATAGCTTCATCGAAGTCGCCCGCCGTGCGCACCCGATGATGGTGGACAATGGCGGCACGCTGATCACGCTGACCTACCAAGGCTCCAACCGCGTCGTGCCGAATTACAACGTGATGGGGGTCGCCAAGGCGGCATTGGAATCCGCCACGCGCTATCTGGCAAACGATCTTGGCCCGGAAGGCATCCGCGTGAACGCGATCAGTCCCGGCCCCATGAAGACCCTTGCAGGTGCGGCCATTGGTGGCGCGCGCAAGACCTACAAACACACTGACCAGAACGCGCCTTTGCGTTCCAATGCGACGCTCGACGCTGTTGGTGCGACTGCCGTGTATCTGTGTTCAGACGGCGGCGCGTGCACAACAGGTGAGGTGATCCGTGTGGACGGCGGCTTCCATGTGCTTGGGATGCCTCAGCAAGAGAACCTGTGATGCCGTTCCTCGGGGCGCGCATCGCCGCGCTGGTCGTTGATCTGTGCATCGCGAATGTCATTGGGGTGATCCTCGCAGTTCCGTTCTTTTTCATCGCTGAAAACCCGATCAAGGTTTTGATCCCCACAACGCCTTTCATGATTTGCTTTGCCATGCTGGCGATGAGTTTTGTTCTGGAGGCCAATACACCGGGCAAGCGCCTGATGCAGGTGCAGGTCGTCGGGAACGGATGCCTGATCTGCCGAGAGATCCAAAGACTGGGGTGGTATATCATTCTGACGGCTGCGCCCATTGTCTCGCTGATTGTTCCAATTCCCTGGCAGGTGATTGTGGGGGCAGTTGTGATCTGGGTCGCGGTTGCGTTTGGGTATCCGTTGTTTCGTGGGGATGCAGAATTCCCGCACAACCGTCTCACCGGCTTTCAGATCACCCATGACAAAGGCGACTGAGCAACGCGCGCTCGCTTCACGCCGCTGAAACCGTGCCCCGCTATACCCTTTCGCGTACGTACATTCGGGTTAGGCCAACAGCCGCGCCCGAGCCTTCAGGACCGATGGTTTTCATCGCGCTTCTGCGCCGGGGTGACGCCCGGGGCACCATCGCCAGTATGGCGGGCCTGCCTTCCTGATTGCCGATCCAGTCTTATACACCCAACACCCTGCCAGAGCCGCCGCGGCCCTGCGCGGGGTATCGGTGCAGGGCCTTTCCCCTCGCTCTTGCTTGTGCCAGTCTCGCCCCCAAGAGGGAGAGACATATGCCCATCACCACCTGTGTTTTCGACGCCTATGGCACTTTGTTTGACGTGGCTGCCGCTGCGCGCAATGCAGCGCAGGAGCCGGAGTTCCCGCAACTGCGCGACACGTGGCAAACCGTGGCCGAGCATTGGCGCACCAAGCAGTTACAATATACATGGCTGCGCGCCGTGACCGGAGAGCACACTGACTTCTGGACAGTGACACAGGACGGGCTGGATTGGGCCTTGGAGAAAACCGGGCTGACCGACGACGCTCTACGCGCCCGGCTGTTGCAGCTTTACTGGGAACTGCAGGCCTACCCGGAGGTGCCTTCGATGCTGGCAACGCTCAAGGCAAACGGGCTGAACACCGCGATCCTATCCAATGGCTCGCCAGACATGCTGGACGGGGCTGTGCAATCGGCCGGGATCGGGGATGTGCTGGATGATGTGCTGAGCGTGCAAGACGTGGGCATCTTCAAACCGGCGGATGTGGTCTATGACCTTGTGCAAAAGCGGTTTGGTGGAGACCGCAACGAGGTGCTGTTCGTGTCCTCCAACGGCTGGGATGCTGCGGCGGCGGCAGGCTATGGGTTCACGACGGTCTGGGTCAACCGCGCGGGCGAACCGATGGACCGGCTGCCTGCAAAACCGACACATGTGCTGTCTGATCTGACGACGATCCCCGAATTGGCCGCGCGGGTATGAGCAGGTTTCAGACCTCTGACGGGATCAACATCCATTTTGAAGATGAGGGCGACGGCCTGCCGATCCTGTGCCTTGCTGGCCTCACGCGCAACACGCGGGACTTTGATTTCGTCGCACCCCATCTGGATGGCGTGCGCCTCATTCGGATGGACTATCGCGGACGGGGGCAGTCGGATTGGGGGGCCGGACCAGAGGATTACACGTTACCCATTGAAGGGCGCGACATCATGGAATTGCTCGCCCATCTGGGGTTGGCGCAGGTTGCAGTGCTGGGTACGTCGCGCGGGGGCTTGCACGCCATGGGACTCGCGGCGGTGGCACCGGATGCACTGCTTGGAGTCGCTCTGAATGATGTGGGACCAGAGATCGACATGTCCGGCATGGGACGCATCGTGACCTATTTGGGTCAGAACCCAGCCAGCAAAACCCATGAGGAACACGCCGCCCTCATGGATCAGGTCATGCGCGGCTTTGACAACGTGCCCGAAGGCCGCTGGTTGCAGGATGCGCGCAACTCCTATCGTGCGGGGGATGCGGGTTTGGAGATCACCTATGACCCTGCGTTGCGAGACGCAACCGCCGCAGCCGTGGACGCCGGATTGCCCGATCTTTGGCCGTTCTTTGACGCGTTCCCGCAACGCCCTCTGGCACTGATCTGGGGACAGAACTCTGATTTGTTGACGCCGGACACAGTGGACAAGATGGCCGCGCGCCGCCCGGATATGTGGATCGCCCGCGTGCCGGATCGCGGCCACGTGCCGTTTCTGGATGAGCCCGAAAGCCTGGCCGTTTTACATCAATGGGTGGAGGCAATGCGTTGAATATAAACATGATCCGTGCCGCGAATGCGCGTCTTGATGGGCATGTGCGTCGCACCCCTTTGCTGAACTCCCCGTTTCTGGATGAGATCGCCGGGCGACGCGTCTGGATCAAGCCGGAGTGTTTGCAGCACACTGGCTCTTTCAAGTTTCGCGGCGGCTGGTCAGCCCTGTCTGCACTTTCGGAAGACAAACGAAAGCAAGGGGTTATCGCGTTTTCCTCAGGCAATCATGCGCAAGGGGTGGCCTATGCCGCGGCGCGCCATAACGCCCCGGCGGTGATCATAATGCCGTCGGATGCGCCACAGTTAAAAATTGAAAACACCCGTGCGTTGGGGGCGGAGGTCGTCCTGTACGATCGCGGATCCGAAGACCGGGATGCCATCGGTGCGCGTCTGGCCGAAGAACGCGGGCTTACTTTGGTCAAACCCTTTGACGAGCCAGAAGTCATCGCAGGACAAGGAACCTGCGGGTTGGAGATCGCAGAACAGGCCAAACATGTTGGAATAGATCAAGCCGACGTGCTGGTCTGTTGTGGCGGTGGTGGCTTTACCAGCGGAATCGCATTGGCGTTGGAAGCAGATGCGCCGGGGTTGCGCGTGCGCCCTGTGGAACCTGAAGGCTTTGACGACGTGATCCGCTCGCTCGCCTCGGGCAAGATTGAACGCAATGCTCAGGTGTCCGGGAATATCTGCGACGCGATCATCTCTCCCCAGCCCGGGGACATCACCTTCCCGATCCTGCACCGGCTGTGCACATCGGGCATCACGGTTAGTGAAGACGACGCCCTGCGCGCAATGGCACACGCCTTTTTGCGCCTGAAACTGGTGGCCGAACCCGGCGGCGCCGTTGCACTGGCCGCAGCCCTGTTCCATGGTGATCAAATCGAAGGCGACGATGTGATCGTCACGATTTCCGGCGGGAATGTGGACCCTGCCATGTTTGCCCGAGCCTTGGAGGCCCTATGACCCGATTTACTATTTCCAGCTTCAACGTGAAGAATCTGATCGGTGCGGATCAGGAATATTACAAATTCCAGACATATACGCCGGAAGAGTTCGCCTGGAAGCAGGATTGGCTGGCCGATCAGCTTCTGACGATGGACGCTGATATCGTCGGGCTGCAAGAGGTGTTCGAGGAAGGCGCGCTGCGCGCTGTGGTCGAGGAAACCGACAAGCGCGGAGAAGAGGCGAACGACGCCAACTTGCCGGACCGCTCCAAAAGCTATCGCAAGAAGGCGATCTTCCGAAAGCTGAAATATGAGGGCTATGGCGGGGCTGCGCTGGCTTTTGCGCCCAACATGCATGATGGCGAACCCGGCCATCGTCGCCCCGGCCTTGCGATCCTGTCGCGCCATGGGTTTGACGGAAAACCGGAAGTCATTCAGGACCTCGCAGAACCTGTTTCGATGCCGATGCAAGAGCTGGGTGGCGGCGATGTGGGTAGCTTCACCATCTCACGCCTGTCGCGTCCGATCCTGAAGGTGCGCATCCCCGTAGGTGGCGAGGTCATCACGGTGTTCAACTGCCACCTTAAGTCCAAGCTGGGGGAATTCATTCGACCATCCGGCGCCCCTTTTGCCCCGGAACAGGACCTAACGCGGTACGATCCGGCGGGCCGCGCTTTGGGTGCGATGAGGGCAGCCGTAAGACGCATGGCCGAAGCGGTCGTGCTACGCCGCGCTATTCTGGCCGAACTGCAACAGAACCGCCCGGTCATGGTGATGGGCGATTTCAACGATGGTGAACACGCGGTGAGTTCCGAGATCATCTCTGGCGAAGTGCCATTCAAGAACTACTCCTGGATGCTGCGCCACGATGCCAAGGACCGCAACGACCGCTATTCCAAGGAAGAAAACGAGCAGATCACCGAAGCCGTTGAGGCCGTGCGCCTGCATTCCGCCGAACATCTGTTCGTGCAGAAATCGGCGCGGGACATGGTTTATACCTCGGCTTTTGGCGGAGTGTTTGAAAGCATCGACCAGATCTACATGTCGCGCCATTTCCTGCCCGGCCATGACGACAGCATCGGCGAGATGGAGTATTTCAGCGTGCTGAATGACCATTTGACCGATGGCTCTCACCCAGAGGCTCCGTACAACAAGCTGGCCTCGGATCATGGGCAGATCATGGCGCATATGCGCTTGGGCCGGGAGCGGGACTAGCGCCACCGGCGCGCCGTAGGGACGGACCCTAGACAATTGCTGTGTAGGGATGTCTAAAACCGTAGGGTGCGTGTTCTCATGCACTTTCCGCGAATCTGGGGGACACAGACATGCAATTGGCTGACATGGGCGATGTGCGCCTGCATTACCGGATCGACGGGCCAGACGATGGCGCGCCTGTCGTGTTCGCCAACTCTCTGGGGACGGATTTTCGGCTGTGGGACCCGATTATGCCGCTGCTGCCCGACGGCTTGCGCATCCTGCGCTTTGACAAGCGCGGGCATGGGCTGTCGACTTGCCCCAGCGCGCCTTACACAATGGGCCAGTTGATCACGGATACCGAAAAATTGATGGACCTGACCGGGTTCAAGGACGCGATGTTTGTCGGCCTGTCGATTGGTGGGATGATCGCGCAAGGGCTTGCGGCCAAACGGCTTGACCTGATGCGCGCGATGGTACTGTCCAACACAGGCGCCAAGATCGGCACGCGTGAGATGTGGGCGCAGCGGATTTCAGCCGTGGCAAGTGGTGGGATCGAGGAGCTGGCGGATTCAGTGATGGAGCGTTGGTTCTCGGACGATTTTCGCGCCACGCCCGATCTGGAGCTGTGGCGCAACATGCTGACCCGGCAGGAAAATGCGGGCTATGCGGGCTGTTCCCACGCCATTGCGGGCAGTGACTTTTTCACGACGACCGCCGCACTGCGGTTGCCGACGCTTGGCATTGCCGGCAGTGAAGACGGCTCCACCCCGCCGGACATGGTGCGGGAAACAGCAGAACTTGTTCCGGGCAGCAAGTTCCACCTGATCCGGGGCGCAGGCCATTTGCCTTGCGTCGAAAAGCCCGAAGAATACGCGCAGGTTCTGACCGATTTTCTGCGCGGCACAGGACATATTTAAGCACGCGTGTTGCGAGGGATTTTTTCGGGGGATTTATGGCAGCTTCTGTATTTGATCAGGCCCATCTGGCGGGGTTGTTTGACACGGGCGAAGTGGCACGATTGTTTTCGGCCAACGCGGAAATCCGGGCCATGCTGGTGGTCGAAGGGGCTTTGGCCAAGGTGCAGGGCGCGGCGGGCGTAATCCCGGAGGTAAGCGCTGCCGCCATTCACCGCGCCGCCCTCGAAGTGCAGGTTGATCCCGCTGGATTGGCCGAGGCAACCGCGCGCAACGGCGTGAGCGTGCCCGCACTGGTCGAGGCGTTCCGAGAGGCGATGCAGGCGCCCGAACACGCGCAATACATGCATTGGGGCGCGACCTCGCAAGACATCATGGACACGGCAATGATGTTGCGGCTTCGGCAAGCGGTTGCGCTGATTGGGAAGGATCTGGATATCTGTCTGCGCGGGTTGGCGAGCCTTGCCAGCGAACACGCAAGCACGCCCATGGCGGCGCGCACCTATGGACAGCAGGCCGCGCCCACGTCCTTTGGGGCGGTCGTCGCCTCGTGGGGTTGGCCGATTTTGAAGGCAAGGCAGGCGCTCACCCGGCTCACCATGCCGGTCTCGCTTGGGGGCGCAGTGGGAACCGGAAGCGCGCTGGGGGACAAGCCGCACAAGTTGCGCAAGGCGCTGGCGGATGGTCTTGATCTGGATGATCCGGGGCGCAACTGGCACACGGATCGCGCTCCGATTGCGGATATCGCCCATGCCTGCGGCGCGGTCACCAACGCGCTTGCGAAGATGGGTGAAGACCTGACGGCGATGACGCAGGCCGAACTGGCTGAAGTGTCCCTTGGCGGCACGGGCGCGTCTTCGACCATGCCGCAAAAACAAAACCCGGTTTCGCCCAGCGTGTTGGTCGCAATCGCGCGCATGGCGCATGGGCTGGAGGCAACGCTGAATGGTGCGGGTGTGCATCGCTTCCAGCGTGACGGCGCCGCATGGTTTACAGAATGGATGGTCCTGCCGCAAATCGTGATGGGCGCGGCCGCCGCTGCGCGCCACGCGGCAAGTTTGGGCACAACGATGCAGGTGGATGCCAAATCCCTATCGCGCAAGCTAGAAGGCGATGGGTTCCTGTTTGCTGAAAACCTGACCTTTGCGCTGACCGAAAAGATGTCGCGCCCCGAAGCACAGGACACGGTCAAAGGGCTGGTCAAAGAAGCGCGCGAGCGGGGCAAGCCTTTGTCGGTTCTGGCCCGCGCGGACTTCCCGCATTTGCCGGTCACGTTCTTTACGGCGACGGCGGCGTTGGGCGCGGCGCCAGATGAGGCGCGCGCCTTTGCCAAGACGGTGCAAGCCGGGGGATGAGCGCCACCGTTAACCGGGGCAAGACCTTTGTCCTTCTGACCGTTCTGATTGATGCCATCGGGATCGGGTTGATCATCCCGGTGATGCCGACTCTGCTAAAAGAGGTCGGCGGCGGCACGTTGGTCAACACCGCGTTGTGGCTGGGTGTTTTGGCGTCGAGCTTTTCGCTGATGCAGTTCTTGTTTGGCCCTGTGGTCGGCAATCTGAGCGACCGATACGGACGGCGACCCGTGCTGTTAACCTCACTTGTGGTTCTGTGTGCGGATTATCTCGTGATGGCCGTGGCGCAATCTGTCTGGTTGCTGTTGCTGGGTCGCATCGTGGGTGGGATCACGGCGGCGACCAATTCCACAGCCACGGCGTATATGGCCGATATCTCCAAACCTGAGGAAAAGGCCGCGAATTTCGGGCTGATTGGAGCGGCTTTCGGGATGGGCTTCGTGATCGGGCCGATCTTTGGTGGTTTGCTGGCCGGGTTCGGGACGCGCGCGCCGTTCTATGCAGCTGCGGCACTGGCCGCAGGTAATGCGCTGTTTGGCTATCTGGTGCTGGAGGAAACCGTCACCGACAAAATCCGCCGCAAGTTCGAATGGCGGCGCGCCAATCCTTTGGGTGCCTTCAAGGAGTTGAGCCTTGTGCCCGGATTGACGGCGCTTTTGGTGATCTACTTCATCTATCAGGTGGCGTTTACGTCCTATTCCTCGGTCTGGGCGCTGTACACGGGCACGCGGTTTGGCTGGTCCGAGCAGATGATTGGCCTGAGCCTTGGCATTTTTGGGATCAGCTTCGCGATTGTCTCTGCTGCTTTGATCCGACCGGCGCTGAAATATCTGGGTGAACGAGGCTGCGTGTTTTACGGC
>CAZDXI010000132.1:0-8448 GCA_964509095.1 uncultured Rhodobacterales bacterium | reverse complement strand
CCGGCATCGAATGTGCCAAAGTGCAGTTGTCATGAACTGCTGGGAGAGGAGCCACGCAATGACAGTTAAGACAGTAGGCCTAGATTTGGCCAAAGATGTTTTTCAAGTTCACGGCATTTCTGAGAATGGGCGCGTCATCTTCAACTGGGCCATCAAGCGTGAGAAGCTTTTAGCGTTTTTTGAGACGCTGCCGCCGTGCACGGTCGGCACGGAAGCCTGCGGTTCATCGCACCATTGGGGCCGTGAGCTGCGCAAGTTTGGTCTTGACGTCCGGCTAATGCCAGCAAACTATGTGAAGCCTTATGTCAAACGCGGAAAGACAGGTGCGGTAGACGCGGCGGCAAATTGCGAAGCTGTCAGGCGCCCGAGTTCAAGCTGGTTCGCGCCAGCGGGTTGAACGATCTGGGGGATCGTTCAAAGGCGCAGAACGCGCTTTGTCGAGATCAAGACCGAGGATCAACAGGCTATTCTATCGATCCACCGCACGCGGGATCTTGCCGTCCTGCAGCGCACTCAGCTGGCCAACATGATCCGCAGCCTGTTGCGCGAGTTCGGGCATATCTTTCCTATCGGGATCGAAGCGGTGACGGCCTTTGCGAAGCGCCACCTTGATGGTGATCATCCGGAAATGCCCGAGATCGCGAACGGAATTCTTGGTATCAAGCGCTATTTGTTTATCGGTTTGAACGAGCGCATCGAAGGCTACTCAAAGATGATCGAACAACATGCTCTGCTCTGATAAAATACTGATGCGCGCAGATTGATGCGCATGCCAGGAATTGGGCCAATAACGGCATCGGCCATTGTCGCGACGATCGGCGGCGCAAAACAATTCCGCACCGGGCGCGATCTAGCGGCCTGGCTGGGGCTGCCCCCGCTCAAAAATCCAGTGGCGGAAATGAGCGATTGGGCAAGATCACAAAGGCTGGCGACCGCTACATTCGCAAGCTGCTGGTCGTGGGCATGACGTCTCGCGCTGTGATGGCCAAACGTTCGCCAGAGAAGGTTGATCTGTGGACAGCCAAGATCATCGCCGACAAACCGTTCCGGCTGGCTTCGTAGACACCTTTATTTTCCGGAACTCTGCAAATGGCGGCGGCGGGTTCGATCGAACAAAAGACTTCGGAAATGGCACAGATGTGATTGAACTTTCTCCTTTTGGGTTTGTTGATTTCACCACAAACGTGTTGTCACTGACCAAAGACCGAGCCACCGGTTTGAAACTGTCTTTTGGTGGCGGCGACATCCTGTTTATCGAAGGGTTGACCCTCGCCGACTTCGACGCGTCTGATGTCATACTGGCGTTAGGGCGACATCTTCATAAGTCGAAGCGACTTTTTTGCGCGGTTAGATCGTAGAAGATTGTCCGGCCCGATCGGTTCGCTATCCGACTTTCGGAATCAGCAATCTCAGTCAGAGCTTACGCAAACACGTAACTTTGTGATTGTGTGGCTTTCTGCGACGCTCTGCAATCGGCTTCCGGTAAGCTTCCGAATTTCCCAATACACGTTGGCACGCAGATCCCGCCCTACTAATGTTTTGATTTTATTGTAAAAATGGTGCCCCCACACGGACTCGAACCGCGGACCTACTGATTACAAATCAGTTGCTCTACCAGCTGAGCTATAGGGGCACTTGCGCGGGTCGTCTGACTCGCGGTGGGCGCGCTATAGCAACAATCCCGTACCGTTGGCAAACCAAATTCTTCACGAAATTCTGCAAATTCGACACAGGCGACAGGATTGCATCAGTCGGGCCTGTTTTCACGACCTCGTGCACTCTATATTCAGGAAGAACGTGCAAGACAGGCGTCCATGCAACTAATACTCCACACGGGTGCGCATTTCACCGAAGATGACCGGCTGACCAAGTGTCTGTTGCGCAATCGCGATGATTTTGCCAAGCGCGGTGTCTCCGTTCCCGGCCCCAGCACATACCGGCGTCTGATGCGCGATACGTTGAACGCCTTGGATGGTGTGTCACCATCCCCCGAAGCGCGCGAGGTGTTGCTGGATGCGATGGTGGATGACGACACGGCAGACCGTTTGATCCTGTCTAACCCACATCTTTTTGGTGCACCCCGTGCAGCGATCCAACAGGGCCGACTGTATCCAAAAGCTGTTGAAAAACTCTTGGCGATTTCCCGGTTGTTCCCGCAGGACGAAATCGAAATGTTCATGGCCATCCGAAATCCGGCCACGTTTCTACCCACAGCGTTCAAGCAATCGCCCAAGCCGGACATCGATCGATTTATCGGGAATGTGCCTCCCCAGAACATCCGCTGGTCCGAGCTTTTTCAGCGCATCCGGGAAGAGGTTCCCCGTGTGTCTGTAACGGCGTGGTGTAGCGAAGATTCTCCGCTGATCTGGGCGCAGATCATCCGGGAAATGGCAGGGCTAGAACATGGAGAGAAGATCATCGGCGGGTTTGATCTGCTCAGTTCCATCATGTCGCGCGCGGGCATGAAGCGGTTCAGGGCATACCTTAAAGAACACCCGACGATGAACGAAATTCAAAAGCGCCGTGTGATCGCGGCGTTTCTCGACAAATTCGCCATCGAAGATGAGATCGAAGAAGAACTCGACCTGCCCGGCTGGACGATGAACCTGGTTGACGAGGTCACCGAAGCCTATGACGAAGATGTCTTTGAAATTCAGCGCATTCCGGGCGTAAATTTGATCATGCCTTAAGGCGTTTACAATGCGCCTCGCCCGTCAGGCTGGCGGGAACTCAGAGCGTTTCAAAGAATTCGCCCGTATCAGCTGCCCCAGATGATCTTTACGTAGTTCCGGGTTTCACGGAAAGGCGGCACGCCGCCGTATTTCTTCACCGCACCGGGGCCCGCGTTATAGGCGGCAAGCGCCAGACGCCAACTGCCAAAGGTCCGGTATTGCTGGCTGAGGTATCGCGCGCCACCGTCCAGATTTTCGTATGGATCATGCGGGTTCACACCCAAAGCGCGCGCGGTGAACGGCATCAACTGCGCCAAACCGATGGCGCCTTTGTGCGACCGCGCGGTCGCTTTCCACCCGGATTCCTGCTGCACAAGGCGCAAAAACAGGTCTTCTGGAATGCCATAGCGACGTGCAGCGTCCCGTGCCATCTGCACAAAACGCCCCTTATACTTGCCAGAATACGGTTTGGTCTTGGCCCATTTCGACGGCGTATTCACCTTGGGCGGCTGCAGCCGGATGGAGCTTTTGTATTGCTCGCGCGCCCGCGTATCGAGGATTTTCGTTTGAGATTTGAACAGGTTATTGCGGTTCTTGGAACCCACAACGTCGCCAGACGCCATACCAAGTTGGCCCATGACCAACCCGGCCGCACATATCAGCACCGTACCAAACCGCGTGCGCATTACTGAAATCCTGTCCCTACTTTTGTCCGCAGCACTATAGCGATTAACAACTGATTCACCAGAGTTTGCGTAAGACCGGACGCGCGACACAATATCCATGAGCGGTTCCCCCCGCCCTTCGGGCTTGATACGGTCGCAAAAAATGGACGCGTGAAGGATTCGCGCGCGATCAGCAACAAAAAGGAAAGCACATGGCTGGATCGGTGAACAAGGTTATCCTCGTGGGCAATCTGGGCAACGACCCGGAAGTGCGCAGCTTCCAAAACGGAGGCAAGGTGTGCAACCTGTCAGTCGCCACATCCGAACGTTGGAAAGACCGCAACACAGGCGAAAACCGCGAACGCACGGAATGGCACCGCGTTGCGATTTTCTCTGAACCGCTGGTGCGCATTGCCGAGCAGTACCTGCGCAAAGGTTCCAAGGTGTATCTTGAAGGCCAGCTGGAAACCCGCAAATGGCAGGACCAATCCGGACAGGATCGCTACTCTACCGAAGTCGTACTGCGCCCCTATCGCGGGGAACTGACGCTTCTGGATGGTCGCGGCGACAACCAAGGCGGCGGCTATTCCGGTGGCGGCGGTGGCGGTGGCCAGATGGGCTATGACGATCGTGGTGGCCCCTCCGGTGGCAGCAGCGCCCCTGCCCCGTCTTCCCGTGATCTGGACGACGAAATCCCGTTCTAAGTCGAGGCAAACGCTTCTTAAGATCGTTCAGCCCAAGTGCTTCATTGCAAACTTTGGGCTGGACACCTTCCAAGCTGTGACTAACCGCGCAGCCCGTCCCGCAGAAGGTCCAGAACGGCGTCGCTGGGCACTTCAGCGGTCACAAAGCTATCCCCGATGCCGCGCGCGAGGACGAAGCGCAGCTGACCATCGACCACTTTCTTGTCCTGCCCCATCAATGCAAGCAAGGTGTCGGCATCAGGTAAGTCGCTGGGAATGTCGCGGATGTCGCGTTTCATGCCCATAGTGGCAAGATGCGCCCGGACGCGAGATGGGCATTCCTGCGAACACAGGCCCAACCGAGCCGACAACTCAAATGCCAGCGCGCAGCCAATCGCGACCCCTTCACCATGCAGCAATCGGTCCGAGTAACCTGTCGCAGCTTCCAGTGCGTGCCCGAAGGTATGGCCAAGGTTCAGTAACGCCCGGTCGCCAGCTTCCTTTTCGTCGCGCAGCACGATTTCGGCTTTCATCTCGACCGAGCGGCGTACAGCGGCGACGCGCGCGGCCATGTCTCCATCTGCCAAAGCGGGTCCGTTTACTTCCAGCCACTCAAAGAACGCCGCATCGCCCAGCAGTCCGTATTTGACCACCTCACCATAGCCCGCAAGCAAGTCGCGTGGGGTCATGGTGCCCAACAATGCAGTATCCGCAAGCACCAGAGATGGTTGATGAAACGCTCCCACGAGGTTCTTGCCCTGTGGAGAGTTAATCCCCGTCTTACCCCCGACAGAACTGTCTACTTGTGCCAGCAAGGATGTGGGGATTTGCACAAACCGCACGCCACGTCGCAGGATCGCAGCGGCAAAGCCGACCAGATCGCCAATTACGCCGCCGCCAAACGCCACGACCATGTCGCCGCGCTCCACCCGCATTTCCAACAGCCATTCGACCACTTGCTGCAGATGAGCCCAGCTTTTCGTAGCCTCGCCCTGCGGCAGTTCCAGACATTTAAATTCGATGCCTGCAAGGCCTGCACGCAAAGCCTCCAAATGCAACCCGGCCACATGGGTGTCGGCGACCACCACTACGCGTGGACGGCGCAATAACGGCGCGATCTCTGCACCGGCGCGTTCCAGCAGTCCCGGACCAATTCGTACGTCATAGGCCCGCCCCGGCAAGCCCACATGCACCGTTTCCATCTCAGCCATCTTGATCCCGTTCCAGAACATCCGCGCGGGTCAGCAAAACCTCGATCACCCGATCCACCATGTCTTCAATCGCGTAATCCGGGTGCGCCGGGACACGCAAATCAGCCAGTGCGTATATCGGCACGCGCGCGTTGAAGATGTCCGACAATGTCTGCTTTGGGTTTTCCGTCTGCAACAAAGGGCGTGTGTTGCGATGCCGCACGCGTGACCAAAGCAGTTCCAGATCCGCATCCAGCCATACAGACACGCCATCTGCGCTGATCGCGCTGCGGTTGCCTTCAGCCAGAAACGCGCCGCCCCCGGTGGACAGAACGCAAGGGTCAGACCCCAACAGTCGCGTGATGACTTGCGCTTCCTTGTCGCGAAAAAAAGGCTCCCCGTAGCGGGAGAAAATCTCGGGTACGGACAGGTTCGCGGCCTGTTCGATCTCTGCATCGCTGTCCAGAAACGGCACATTCAATCGCTGTGCCAACATGCGTCCCACGGCTGTTTTGCCAGCACCCATCATGCCAACCATCACAATCGTTTTGTGCAGTCGGAAGCCGTCACCGGACTGAGGCTCAATTGCCGCGGAATGCTGAATTTCGCTCATATTTCTCTGAATGACGTGATCTTGGGCAAAAGGCCATATATAAGTTACGAAAAAGGGGCAACGGGCAGAGCGGGTCAAACACCATGTGGCGACTGATTAAACTGCTGATATTTCTAGCGGTTCTGGCGTTCACCGGTCTGGTGGCCTATGCCTATCTTGGCCCGTTTTTCGGGGCTGATTTTTCCGCGCCCCAAAGCGAAATCCGCGAGCCGGTGACGCTGGATGGCACCTAAAACAGCACTTATCGGCCTTGTATGTGTTCTGACCTGCGTTTCTGCGGTGCAGGCCCAGGACACGAGCGCGCCTTTGTCAGCCATCGACTGGTTGAACCAGAATCCTGATGCTCTGGTCAGTCCCGTTGCTCAACCCAACCCCAAGAATGACGAGCCGCCCGTCGCGCGATCCGGGACAAGCCCGACCGTAACTGTCACGGCTTTGGATGGGCCAGCGCCACGCCGCTTTGGCCTTCTGCCCTTTTCCGTCACGGGCATGAAACCCGATCTTTGGGCGGGAAGCGATCCTGTCGAATTGGACCGCAAGCTGCGCGATGCAATCCCACAACGGTTTCCAGCGGCGCAAGAACTGCTGCTGAGCCTTATGTTGACCGAAGCTGACCCGCTGTCATCTGAACCTGCGACCCGGCAATGGCTGGCCACGCGGGTCGACGCACTGATCCGGGTCGGGGCGGTTGATCCTGCACTTGCTCTGATCGAACAAGGGAACCCCCGCGAACATCCCGCGCTTTTTGCACGTTGGCTGACGCTGTCGCTTCTGGCCCGCAGTGAACAATCTGCCTGCCGCGTCTTGGCCGAAAAGCCATCCTTGCGCCCAAATGAAGCCGCGCGGATTTACTGCACCGCACAAGCCGGAGATTTTGAAACAGCCGCACTTCTGTTCGGTACGGCTGGAGCATTGGAAGTCCTGACACCCACACAAGAACAACTTCTGGCACGATTCCTTGACCCCGACCTGTTCGAAGAAGAGCCCCTGCCCCGCGCTCCGGTGCGGCCCGACGCGCTGACATTCCGCCTGTTTGAGGCAGCAGGCGCGCCATTACCCACCGCGCCGCTTCCGCTGGCCTATGCGCATTCCGACCTGAGTGCAGATGCGGGTTGGAAATCCCAGCTTGAGGCTGCCGAACGCCTTGCGCGTGCCGGAGTGCTACCGTCCAATCAATTACTTGGCCTCTATTCCGATCGCAAACCGGCCGCATCAGGTGGGCTTTGGGATCGTGTCGCCGCATTGCAGATGTTTGAGCGTGCACTGGAAAATGGCGCAGACACCGAAATTGCCAAAACCCTGCCCGCTATGTGGCGTGGGATGCAATCGGCTGGGTTGGAAGTCGCGTTCTCTGACCTGTTTGCAGAACGTCTGTCTGCCGTCGATTTGACAGGGCGTGCCGGGGAAATCGCGTTTCGCATGGCCCTTTTGTCGCGTGGATATGAAGGCACTTCACCACCTGAGCCGTTGATGACCTCATCGCGCTATTTGCATTCCGTCGCTCAAGGTAATCCGGATCTGAAACTGGCACCGAATGATGCCGCGCGGAGCGTTGCGGCAGGGTTTTCTGACGCTTTGCCTCCCTCGGACGCTGTGACCGGACCGCAGGCTGGCCCCGTAGGATTGCGCCTGCTGGATGTATTGGATCGCCTGGCCGATGCGGGGCGCGGCGACAAAGCCGCTCTGTCGCAATCCCTCGCAGATTTGCGAGCGCTCGGTCTGGAGGACATCGCGCGGCGCGTGTCCCTGCAATTTCTGATCTTGCGGGCGGACCTGTGATGAACGACAGCGCCCGTTGGATTTCAGCGTTTCTCGAAACACAAGCCGCCGAACGCGGCGCTGCCGGCAACACCCAAGAAGCATATGGCCGCGACCTGATGATCTTTGCGGAATGGCTTGCGGACCGTGGCGCGAGCTTTGACAGCGTCTCACGCGAAGACGTCGAAGATTTCCTTGTGGAGTGTGAAACCCAAGGCCTCGCCAAATCCACCCGCGCGCGGCGGTTGTCCGCAATCAAACAAATCTATCGCTTTGCCTTTGAAGAAGGCTGGCGCAGCGACAACCCCGCCATCCAGATCAGCGGCCCGGGTCGCGAAAAGCGCTTGCCCAAGACACTGTCCCATGACGAAGTGGATCGCCTGCTCGACGCTGCCCGCACGACAGGACGCTCCCTTACAGACCGTCTTCGCAACACCTGCCTGATGGAGCTGTTATATGCGACCGGCATGCGGGTGACCGAACTGGTCTCCCTGCCGGTTTCAGCCACGCGAGGCGACCCAAGCATGCTGTTGATCCTCGGCAAGGGTGGCAAGGAACGTATGGTCCCGCTGTCTCCGGATGCGCGCGATGCGCTGTCCGATTGGCTCGTCGAACGCGACCGGCTCGCAGACCTTGCCGCCGCCAAAGGGCAACAGCCGTCCAAGTATCTGTTTTCCTCTCGTGGCGCGTCCGGTCACCTGACCCGGCATCGGTTCTATGGGCTGATCAAGGAACTCGCGGTCGCGGGTGGGGTCTCCCCCGGCAAGGTTACGCCGCACACGCTGCGACATGCCTTTGCCACGCACCTATTGGAAGGCGGGGCCGATCTGCGCTCCATTCAGACACTACTGGGCCACGCAGACGTTG
>CAZDXI010000131.1:0-8525 GCA_964509095.1 uncultured Rhodobacterales bacterium | reverse complement strand
GATGCAGCGCAACTCCGCGCCGCCACAAATCATGCCGCGCGGGAATGGACAGGAACGCGCGCGTGTCATCATTGAACCCGGCCAGATTATAGTACCCCGCCGTCTCAACCACGCGATCAAAGAACCGCGCAATGCCAGCCGGACTGTCATGAAACCACCAAGGCGGGCCAATACGCAAACACGGCCAATGCCCCGCCATCGGTGCCAACTCTCGTGCATAGGTGCTTTCATCCAACGTGAACAGGATCAGCCGGAAATCAGGCGTGTTCCCCACCCGGTTCAGCAACGCATCCAACCCGCGCACCCAATCTGTCGCCAGTGGGATGTCCGCGCCCTTGTCGCGCCCAAAGCGCTGCATCACCGCATGGTTCGTATTGCGCGCCGAGCCTGCATGCAGTTGCATGACCAACCCGTCTTCAGCCGCCATCTGCGCCATCTCAATGAGCATATGCCCGTGAAACGCGCGCGCTTCGGCTTCGCTCGTTCCCGCCAGAACGCGGGCAAAGGTTTCTTGTGGTGCATCGAGCCAGCCCGTCATCGGCACATCAATCGCGTGATCGGTAGCTGTCGCCCCAAGGCTTTTGAAATACGCGCGGCGTTGACGCAAAGCATCCAGATATCCCACGAAACTACTGGCGTCGCAGCCCGTAACTTCCCCCAACCGCGCGACGTTGCGCACAAATTCTGGGTCCATTGGGTCAAGCACCCCATCCGGGCGAAATGTCGGGACAATGCGCCCTGACCACCCCGAAGCCGCCAGTGTTTTGTGATGCCCCAGATCATCCAAGGCGCTGTCTGTTGTCGCCAGAACGTCAACGCCGAAGCGATCAAACAACGCGCGCGGCCGGAACTCGGGTGTTGCCAGCTTCGCGGCTATTTCATCATAGATTGCATCTGCGGTCTCCGCTCCCAACGATGCGCTGATGCCTAAGGTTTCGCGCAACACGAAGTCCATCCACCAGCGGCTCGGCGTACCCAGAAACAGATGCCAGTTCTCTGCAAATCGCCGGAACACCTCACGCCGATCCGCGCCTGCGCCCATTGGTCCAACTCCAAGCTCCTCCAATGGCACCCCTTGGGAATACAACATCCGAAACACGTAGTGATCTGGGATGACCAGCAGCTCCGCCGGGTCGGCAAAAGCGGTGTCTTCAGCAAACCATGCAGGATCGCAATGACCATGCGGGGACACAATCGGCAGTGCTTTGATGCCTTCATAAAGATCCGCTGCCAGCCCTGTGCCCAAGTCCATATCTAAACCCCCTGTCATTTGCCCCAAACATTGCATCTTTTTCTTTTCAGTCCAGCGATTTCCTGCCAGCTTCGCCGCAATGGAAAGGGACGGCATGAAGTGTGCGATTATTGGCTTGGGCATGGTCGCCCCCACGCACGTGGCGGCGCTGCATGCCTCTGACAGCGTGACACTGCAGGGTGTTTTGGGACGAGACCCAGCGCGCGCGAAGGACTTCGCAGCCAAGCACAACTTGAACCGTGTGTATCCCGATCTGGACACACTCATCGCGGACACATCCCTTGATTTCGTGATCGTCACAACACCGCCTGATGCGCGCACAGAGATATCGGCACGTTTGATCCACGCGCAGTTGCCGGTTCTGATGGAAAAGCCAGTTGAGCGCACACTGACTGCGGCACAGGACATTGTCACGAGTTTCAATCAAGCCAATCTGCCTTTGGGCATCGTCTTCCAACACCGCGCCCGCGCGGCCAGCAAAGCCTTGAAAGACGCCATCGATGCCGGGCAACTCGGCGAGATCAGCCACACGGAAATCCGCGTTCCGTGGTGGCGAGACCAAAGCTATTACGACGCCCCCGGTCGCGGCACTTATGATCGCGACGGCGGCGGCGTAATGATTACGCAAGCGATCCATACGCTCGATCTTGCCCTGTGGTTGATGGGTCCGGTTCAAGAGGTTCAAGCGATGCTGGCCACAACGTCCCTGCACCAACTTGAGGCAGAAGACTGGGCGGGCGGATTGCTAAAGTTCGAAAGCGGTGCTGTCGGAACCCTCAATGCCACGAGCGCGGCGTACCCCGGAACTGCCGAGAGCATCTTTATCCAAGGCACCAAAGCCTCCGCATATCTGGCCGAAGGCGTGTTGCACCTCAATCACATCGACGGGCGGCAGGAAACCACCGGAGCCTCCGCAACAACGGGCGGCGGAGCTGACCCGATGGCCTTCACGTTTGACTGGCATCAGCACATGATTGAGGACTTCGCCCGCGCAATCACCGACAAACGCCCGCCGCTTGCACCCGGCTATCAGGCTCTGCATGCCCACGCGCTGATTGACGCGCTAGAACGCGCCAGCAAAACCGGCGCACTGACACAGGTACCTTCCACATGACACTTCGCTGCGTGGCCCTCGGGCTGGATCACCGCCATATCTACGGCATGACGGAACAGATGCAGGCGGTTGGTGCGACCTGTATCGGGTACTGGACCAAAGGCGATCCGGTCACGCTTCCGGGATATGTGAAACGCTTTCCGGATGTTCCGCGTCTCGACAGTTTGGACGCCGCGCTCAACAGCGGCGCGGACCTCGCCCTGATTTCCTGTATCCCCGGTGATCGGGGTGAACTTGCTATCCAAGCCATGCGCGCAGGCATGGACGTGATGACCGACAAACCCGGCTGCACGACTCTCGACCAACTGACCGCCATCAAGGCGTGTGTCGCGGAAACTGGGCGCATCTGGTCGATCAATTTTTCCGAACGGTTTGAGACGCCCTGCTCTACGCTTGCCACGCAATTGGTGCAGGACGGAGCCATCGGCAAGGTCATACAGACGGTTGGCCTTGGCCCTCACCGGTTGAACCGCCCGACCCGGCCGGACTGGTTCTTTCAGCGCGACCGCTATGGCGGCATCCTGACGGATATTGCGTCACACCAGATTGACCAGTTTCTGCATTACACTGGGTCGCAAGATGCAGAGATTACGATGGCACATGTAGCCAATCACGCGAACCCGGGTGATCCAGGCCTGCAGGACTTTGGTGAAATCGCCCTGCGAAGCAACAGAGGCTCCGGGTATATCCGCGTGGATTGGTACACGCCGGACGCCCTGCCCAATTGGGGTGACGGGCGGCTGACGATCCTTGGGACAGACGGCTATATCGAGCTGCGCAAGTATGTTGATGTCGGTCACGACGGCACGGATCATGTGATCCTTGTGAACGGGTTGCGCTGCGAGCGGATTGACGCATCTTCAGCCGGGCTGCCCTATTTCGAACGTCTCGCCCATGACATCGTGCACCGTACGGAAACCGCGATGACACAGGACCATTGCTTCAAAGTGATGGAACTGGCGTTGCGCGCCCAAGCCTTGGCGGAACAGGCGTGATAGGTGTTGCCATCCTTGGTGCTGGTATCGGAGCACAGCATCTGGAAGGGTTCAACACCCTGCCCAAGGACTGGAACGTTCGGCTTATTGTCGACAAGGACCTGGCTCGCGCAAAGGACCTTGCCGGGGACATCGCGGTCAGTGCCGAAATTTCGGACGCCCTGAGTGATCCGGAGATCGGAGTGATCGATATCTGCCTTCCCCCCCATCTGCATGTCCCCATTGCCTGCGAGGCTCTGCGGGCGGGCAAACATGTGATCTGTGAAAAACCTTTGGCGACGTCCTTGGCGGATATCGATCTTTTGCGAACGGTGAACAAAGAGACCGGGCGTGACGTCTTTCCGATTTTCCAATACCGCTTTGCGCCCGCGTTCTCGGCTCTGTCTTCATTGCGCAAAGCAGGTTTGACGGGGCAGCCTTTGGTCGCCGCACTGGAAACCCATTGGGCGCGCGGCCCGGACTACTATGCGATCCCGTGGCGAGGAACATGGGCCGGAGAACAAGGTGGTGCGGTGCTGGGGCATGCGATCCACGCCCATGATTTGCTGGCCTGTCATATGGGCGCGGTATCCGCCGTATCCGCGATGCTGACGACGCGGGCCAATGACATCGAAACTGAAGACTGCGCCGCGCTCAGCTTTCAGTTGGAAAATGGCGCTGTCGCCACATCCTCAATCACGCTGGGTGCCGCAACCGATGAAACCCGGCTGCGCTTTGTCTATGAAAAACTGACCGCAACTTCCGCGCAGAACCCTTACGCGCCTGGCCAAGGTACTTGGCGGTTTGAAGCACGCGATCCCAGCGATCAGCCCGCGATTGATGCCGCCCTTGCCACGTTGCCGGATGCGCCCAGTGGCTATGCCGGGGCATTTCAGGAAATCGCACACGCGCTCGCACGCGCACCTAACGCGGCCGTCACGCTGGAGGATGGCGCGGCTTCGGTGGAACTGGTCACTGCGATCTATGATGCGGCGCGCGCCGGGTCGAGCGTGGATTTGCCACTGCCTGACACGCATCCGCTTTGGAAAGGATGGCAGCCATGAAACAGTGCTGGCGCTGGTTTGGTCCGAATGATCCAATTGCCCTAACCGACCTGCATATGGTCGGGGTGGACGGCATCGTGACCGCCCTGCACGATCTGCCGCCCGGAGCAGAATGGACTGTCGCGGACATTCGCGCGCGGCAAAACCTCATCACAAAGGCCGGGCTTAGCTGGGATGTGATCGAAAGCCTGCCCGTGTCCGAGACGATCAAGACCCAAGGCCCAGACCTCGCGTCTCATATCGAGGCGTACAAAGCCTCGCTCAGAAACATCGCACAGGTGCCGGACGGGCCGCGCGTGGTTTGTTACAATTTCATGCCTATTCTGGATTGGACCCGCACCGACCTGAGGGCACCGCAGCCCCATGGCGGAACGGCAATGGCGTTTGATCTGGTGGATTTTGCGACATTTGATCTGCATCTGCTGGACCGCGCGGGCGCTGAACAAGACTACCCGGACGCGGTACATGAAGCCGCCCAAAAGCGGCTGTCCGAACTTGATGACGCCGCGCGCGCAACCCTAATCCGCACTATCGTCGCCGGATTGCCAGGTGCCAATGACGGCTGGACCTTGGACGACGTGCGCGCGTTGCTTGGAACCTATGTCGGCATCGATGCAGACCGCCTTCGTCAAAACCTGATCGACTTTTTGGCCGAAGTCGCGCCTGTGGCCGAAGAGCTTGGATTGCGGCTGTGTTGTCATCCTGACGATCCGCCCTTCCCGTTGCTAGGACTGCCGCGCGTCATGTCCTCGACCGACGACTATGAAACAGTCCTGAATGCAATCGATCTGCCCAGCAATGGCGCAACCCTGTGTACTGGCTCTCTTGGCGTTACCGCTGACTTCGATGCGCCGGAATTCGTACGCCGACTTGGCCCCCGGATCCATTTCGTCCACTTGCGCAATACATCCCGCAGCGCATCCCTCGATCCTCGACGTCCCAACTTTTTTGAGGCCGCGCATCTGGAGGGCGACACCAATGTGCCTGCCACCATACATGCCCTGCTGACCGAACAGGAACGTCGTCGTGCGGATGGGCGTACGGATCTGGTGATCCCCATGCGCCCAGATCATGGGCAAGAGTTACTGTCAGATCGCGGCGGTCATTCCCTGCCCGGATACCCTTTACTTGGCCGCATGCGTGGGTTGGCCGAACTGCGCGGGATCATGGCGGCGGTCTCTGACGCATCTTCGGGACGCTAATCCAAAGTCCTTGGCAACATCGCACATGCCATGCTCAACTGTTGGTGGTTTCTACAAACAGACTGACAGAGAGGTAGTTTCATGTGTGATATTTGCGTGATGAATAGTGTGAAAGAGCGGATGGTGTCTCGCCGTGCGTTCTTCACTGCCGGAGCCGCTTTGGCGACCGGTGCCGCCCTTGGAACCGCAAGCGCGCCACCCGCTTTGGCAGATGGACATGGCAGCGTCGTGGACATGAGCCATGCGATTGATGAAAGCTTCCCAACCTATTTCGGCACCCCCGGCATCGAATACGAGGCGATGGGCACATTCGCAAAGGACGGGTTCAACCTGAACCGCCTGACCCTGATGGAACACACAGGCACGCATATCGACGCACCGCTGCATTTCTCTGCCGATGGTCAAGCAGTCGATGAAATCCCGCTGGGCAATCTGGTTTGTCCGCTGGTCAAGATCGACATTGCCGCGCGCGCCGCGGAGGACCCGGACACGCAAGTGACGCCAGATGACCTCACGGCATGGATCAGCGCGAATGGCGACATTCCGAACCGCGCGTGTGTGGCGATGTATTCCGGTTGGGACAGCAAAACCGGTGGCGACGGGTTCCGCAATGCCGATGGTGATGGCGTGATGCACTTTCCCGGGTTTCATGTTGAAGCCGTCAAGATGCTGATGGAGCAAACCAGCGCGACCTCCATCGCCGTGGATACCCTGTCCTTGGATCATGGCCCGTCGGCGGACTTCGCCACGCATTATGCATGGCTTCCGACGAACCGCTTTGGGATCGAGTGCATTGCAGGGTTGGGGCAGATGCCTGCATCCGGTGCCACGCTGATGGTCGGTGCGCCCAAGATCGGTCGCGTCACGGGTGGCCCCGCCCGCATCTTTGGCATGGTGTGATATGGCAACCGTTCCCTTGATCACAGATGAAGAGGCCAGCGCAGACGTGCTGGCCGTCTTCGACGACATCCGCGCCACCCGAGGCGGTGATTTCATCAACAACTTCTGGCGCGCCTTGGCTGTGGACCCGGATCTACTGGCGGCAACATGGTCTCGGTTGAAGACCGTTATGGGTCCGGGAGACATCGATCCCTTGACCAAGGAAATGGTCTATATCGCTGTGTCCGTCGCCAATGGCTGTGAATATTGCGTGCATTCTCACACCGCAGCAGCAAACGCCAAAGGCATGACGCAAGCGCAATATGGTGAATTGTTAAGCGTCATTGGCATGGCGATGCAAACCAATGGACTTGTGACCGGGATGCAAGTTCCCGTGGACGCAGAATTCAAAGCCTGAGCGGTTAACCATTCGCCAGACGCAACCCGGCTTTGCAGTTGCGGCCCTAGCTCGCACGCTGCGTGGATGCTATCTGTCTGATCAACAAGGGAGGAAACCACATCACAACCTTTGAGAGGGGTTTCCAATGGCAGATTTTACAGCAAACACAGTCGGCACAACCGTACCCGGCAACCTGATTTCGCGTGTCTTCAAAAAGGTCTGGGACGTGCTGATCTACATCGGTGAGAACAACTCCCGAGCACAAACAATTCAGGCTCTGATGCAGTTGAGCGACGCAGAGCTGGAAGCGCGTGGATTGACCCGGCACGAGATCGTACAACGCGTTTTCGCAGATGGTCGCTACATCTGATCCATTTCTTCCGAACGTGACTTATGACGAACGTTCACAAACGATCTCGCCGATGTTTCAATTGGCGGGGTCGTTTCGGTATTTTTGTTGAAAAGCAAAAGGATTCCAAGTAATTCAATTCTGGGTGGAGTGCGAATAATCAGACGTGCATGAATTGTGCGCATTGTCAGACGGTAACAATGACGAAAGTGAGCATGACCTCCGATCCTGCATTCTCCCTCGCGCAATGGTTTTCACCCGGTCGACCGGTACGCGCTTTCACGTTTTCCAACCGATTGCCTTGGGCTGTTGAATCCGGGCAACTGAAAAGCGACGATGACCTGATCTTGTGGATCGAAACCATGCTGAAAGACGGCGCTGGGTTTCATGATTCCTTGTATTTGGCCTCCAGCTACGAGGCAAAGACCCTGTCAGAGATCGCGGCATTGAATGAACTCTACACGCTTTATTGCGACAAGGCTGGACGTGAAACGGAGATCGCAGAACAAGGCGCGGTGTTTGCTCGGATCGCACAGCGCAAGTACGGTCTGGATGTTTCACCATTTGCGTACCCGCTGGCCATTGGTTACGCAGCAGCACATCAGTCCATCCCGCTGGAAATGACCCTGCGGTTCTTCCTAAAGGCCTTCGCGTCCAGACTTTTGAATGCTGCCTCGCAGCACATGCGACTAAGCACCGACCGCGTCAATGAACTGGTTTTGAAGATGATGCCCGGCATGGAAGATCTGGCCCGTGTCAGCGTCAACCTTGCCAGCAAGGACACATATCAAAACATGCAGTTTCTGGCTCAGGTGCCCGAGCGGGTGTCGTCTCCCACGGCGGGTTGATGTGACACGACCAAAGCGTTCTGTGAACCAGAGCGACGAAGCCATAGGCATGCGCTTGTGTTCTTCCTTGCACCCTATGTGATTCCCATGTTTACTCTGCCATCGAAGCCGCGCAGACGGCACGTGAACAAATGGGGAGCCACTTATTGGCCGATGGATCTCACAGCGACGCTTTCGTCGAATTCGAACGCGTGCAAAAGAGCTACGATGGGGAAAATCTGGTCGTCAAAGACCTGAACCTGTCCATGCCCAAGGGCGAATTTCTGACCATGCTAGGGCCATCGGGGTCCGGCAAAACCACCTGCCTTATGATGCTTGCCGGGTTTGAGACTGCAACCCATGGAGACATTCGGCTGGATGGGGAGAGCATCAACAACATTCCGCCCCACAAACGCGGCATCGGCATGGTGTTCCAGAACTACGCGTTGTTCCCGCACATGACG
>CAZDXI010000130.1:0-8588 GCA_964509095.1 uncultured Rhodobacterales bacterium | reverse complement strand
ACATCACAGATGGCACTTTTGTCGACAGGCGAAATCGTCGAAAACACACCCGCAGATCCCGGCACATCTTTCCCGGCCACCCGGTTCAAAATCCCCGTCTTCTTGAAGCGCGCCAGAAGATCATTCAGTTTTTCAATTTTCTGGTCCAAATCGCTCATGACAGCCCCGATTTCGTCTTGCTTTGCACATCGTCACTCTATCACGTGAACCCTAAAACACAGGTCGCAGGCGCACAGAGTCTTAGCCCTAATAGTCTCATTGATTAACATCAATATGTTTAACATATCAAGTGTCAAACCTGACGTTCTACCGACACCCGCACGACATCGCTTGCTGTTGGTCTCGCGACCAGCAGAGACCCAATTTCACATAATCTCAATTATCACTCAGATAGGTTGTACCCAAGCCAACACCCCATCCGAGTGACTATGTCAGATCAGAACTTCGCGATGATGTTGATGAACGCGCCCCGGTCGTCATAGGTCAGGTCGGTTAGATCGTCGCTGAAGGTGGTGAAGTTGTATCCAACGCCGAGTTTCACGTTCTTGTTCACATGGCGATAGATCGCGCCCAGACCACCGACTTCGGTGACACCTGCGTCTTCCAGATCAAGGGCGCGCACCTCCAGCAGGGCATCCCATTTGTGCAGCATGTGCCAACGCGCATTCAGTACGGCAAGTGACGCATCATTGCTGGTGTAAGGTGATGAACTGTCCACCGCACTTTCGGACAGCCGGTACCCCAGCTTGCCGCCCAGCGTCCAACGCTCATTCAGATCATAGCTTGCATCCACACTGAACACATGGCTGCGCTGCACCGGGCCGGGCGTGTTGGTGCCATCCAATTGCTGCCCGTAATTGTCATCCAGATAACGATAGCGCAGCAGCAGGTTCAGCTTTTCGTTGTTCACGGGGCGCAGCGCATAGCCAAAGGTCAGATCGGTGAAATCGCTGTCCGGCGCCAGCCCGGAATTCCCATCCGTGCGGGACACTTTCGCGCCAAAGACCAGTCGTTGGTTGTCGTCAATCTCGTAACTCGCAGCGGCGTTCAGCAACCATGTCTGGCTGTTGCGGGTCGATCCAGACAGGCTGCCATCCTCGTCGCGGTATTCCAGCCGCCCGTTAAAGGTCAGCCCGTCCTTGGCATATCCCACGCCAAGCGAAACGGCGTTCCGATCGAAGTCTCCGTTGATGTCATCGCGCACACGCCCGAATTCAAACGCAGTCGTATAGGTCAGAACATCGCTCGGGCTGTAGGTCACGCCATAGGCCGAGGTCAGCGTCTGATAGCGGCTGAACGTGTCGAAGCTGTTCTCTCCGAACATGGTCACGGTGCCGCTGATCGGACGCTCGCCGCCCATGATATAGCGCCCCTGTGCGCGCCCGGTTGAGGCGCGCGACAGCCCTGCGATCTCGCGGGTTGGGTCCAGTTCATAGCCGAAATAGGTGTTTCCGGCATCGCCCCGATCCGAGCTCAGCAGGATTCGCCCGCCGGTGCCAAGGTCTCCATCGGAAATCTCGCCTTCCAGCTCCCAGCCATTGGCAAAGGTCGTCGCGCCGCCAATCCCGACGCGATCGTTGTTTTCCAGCGTGCCAGAGCGTTCCAGCGTCGCCTGTCCGAACACATACCAACTCAGGTTCTCGCGGGGCGTCATCGTCAGGCGCAGCGCGGCATCCGTGCGGCTGCCATCCCCGGATCCAGCAACACCTTCGCGATCCAGCGTTTCCAATCCAAAGCCAAGCGTGACACGTTCGTTGATGATGTACTCCGCCTCGATCCCGCCTTCGCGGTTGGTGCGCCCGCCATCCTGTTCGTAACTGTCATAATACGCCGCAAGCGTCAGACGCTCCGTGACCTTGCCATCAATGGCAAAGCCCCACAGGGTTTCATCCGCCGTGGTGGTGTAATCCAGCGTCGAAAACCCGTCGTCACGCTCTTCGAAATACGCACTGATGGAGCCGTCCGTCGCCCAGCCCAGATCGGCAAAGCTTGCGCGGCCTTCCAAGCTGATCGCATCGCCGGACCCTGCAACAGCTGTGACCGGATCAAAGACCAAACCACCATCCGTGGACAGGTTCGAGCCAAAGCCCGGCCCATCAGACCTTGCGTAATCCAGCCGCAGGTAGCTTTCCTCAGTCACCTGATACAACAGGTCGACGCCAAAGGCTTCCTGCTTGGTGCCATTCGTTTCCTGGCTCAGGCCGGTGACGCCGATGCGCACCTGATCATTCAGCCAACCTTCTGCGCGCAGACCATAGGCAAAGGCATCCACGTCCTCGGTCGTGGGCGTGTATTCATACTGCGCAACAAGGTTCACATCCGCGCGCCCACCCACGTCGGTGACAACGATCCCATTGGACCCGGTCCCGCCTTGAAGCGGCCCGGACAGGGTGATGATGCCTTGGATATAGTTGATCTCGTAATCCCGGCCCGCGACCAGACGGCGGGTTTCCAGCACCCGGCCCGTGGTTGCATCGCGCACCTGCACGAACAGGGTTTCAGTGCCGATCCCGATGTCCTGACGGTTCAGGAAATACACCGACCCACCGGTGCCGCGGAACACATCGCGCTGCGGCAGGCGATCCGGCTGCGCGGCATAAGCATCCAGTGCGTAACGCGCCTCCCCTTGCGAGGTTGTCTCGTCACTTTCCACATGTACTCGCGCGCCATAGAGCGTGCGATCATTGCGCAGGTACTTGCTGCCCTGAAGGTCCGCTTTCCAGTCGCCCCAGACAAAGTAGTTGTTCCGCTTTTGCAGACGCAGATAGAACTTCCCGCTGGATGGCGTGTCATCCACCAGCGTGCTGTCGTCGCCATAGGTCGGGTAAAGATCATCGGGGTCCACCCGCAGGATCGTCGCGCGTGGGTCTTTGCGGTCGAGCGAACGGAAGATGTCCTTCAACTCGCCCTCGCCCGTGTCCACCTGTGCTGTGACTTCGAGACCGCTGGCATAGCGCCCTTTGAAATACCCTGCGATGCGCCCTTCGGCATATTCATCGCGACCGTCCAGATCACTGTCGCGCACCCCAAGGGTCAGATCAGCAACGCCGACATAGAACAGATCGGACCGGGGCACCTCCACCTCGCGAACCAGATCGACGCCCTGCCCGGCACCGCTGACTTTGACACCGATGGCGTGTTCGCCGGGTGGCAGGATGCGTTGCAGAACGAAGTCTCCACCCCGTCCGGGGCGCAGCGTTTCACCCAGCGTTTGCACGCGTGCGCCTTGTGCAACCGACGTCCCCGACACCGTGACAGCCCCACCAAAAACCGGAATGCGGCGCCGCGCGGTACTGTCCCCGCCATCCTCGACGCCATCTTCAAGGTCGCGCGTATCGCCATAGCTCAGCGGCAGCGGCACCGTTTCGTCAAAGCGCCCGTTTTCGTCGTAAACCCGGTGCACTGCGACAACGTTCTCACCCTCTGGCAAAGTGACCGTCACCGTTCCGTTCGGGCTCAGGTCATAACTGCCCAATGTGCGTGGCCCGCCCCGCGCGTTGAGGTCGATAATCCGCACATCCCCACGTTTCACAAACGCCGGATAGTTCATCGCCGATTGCAGTGTCACAGACTGACCTGCGCGATAGCTGTCATCCGATCCTTCGATCTCCAGATCAAGCCGGGGCCGGATATCCAGCCCATCATATTGCACACGGATATCCGCCCGTTCCAATGCGCGATCTGCGGCGCGCGCGCGTGGAGCAATACGGGTATCACCCGCAACCGTGTCACCGTTCAGACGAATGACAAAGCCGGGGTCTTGTGCCAGCGCGGGCATCGCAAGTGCAGTGCTGGACATCAGAGCCAAAGCGTAACGTTTCATCACCAATACTCCCTACCGCAACCGCTGCACGCTGCGCTCGACGCGCAACTCATATGGACCACGCCAGACCTCGCGCAGTGCCGCTTCCGTGGCCCGCAACCTTGCGCGCGCATCAGACACAGACTCTCCGCTCCGGCGCAGATACCGCAGTCGCACTGCCGACGGTTCCTGGCGCAACTGGCTTGCCAATCCTGCAAGACCCTGACGCAGTGCCGAACTCGGTGCGTTCCCGGCAAAGGCCGTGGCCGTCAGATCAATTTCCACCAGATTGGCAAGCGTCGCACCAAAGTTCATCTCTGCCATTTTGCCCGGTGTCAGGCGCATCACGCGCGGGTTTTCTGTCGTGACATTATAACCCGTGGGCAAGCTGCGTTCGTCCAGCTTGAGGACAAAGTTCGACCCCTTGCGATCCGGCAGCGCCGCACATGGCACCGAATAGCGCCCATGCTTGTCCGTCGTGATGATATCGCCGCGTGGCGTCACCAGCTTCACGCCCGCAATGCCCGGCTCTCCACCCTGACGTTCCACCTCTGCCGGGGCGAGTTTGCCCAGCTTGCTGTTAAAGATCTCCTGATCCGTGATCCCGTCGAGAGAGCTTGGCGGATCCTGATGCCCGTCACTGTCGCGGTCATCAAAGACCTTGCCGATCACGTCCGAACAATCGAATACGGCTTCCGGTGCGACCCGGACCGTGGCTTCGGCGACGTTGGACACGACGCTTCCGTCCGGCCCAAGGATATAGGCAAGGTTCGTGTACTCCCCTGCCCCATCCAGCAGTCTTGCGCTGATGCGGATTACTGCCCGTTCACCCGGTGCAAGAGTCTGATCTTCCCATCGCAACTCGCGTCCCGTGACCTCGGGTGCAGGCGTGGCCGCTCCGTTAAAGGTCGCGCTGTCCGGCAGATACAGCATCCCGCCGGGCAACCGGTCCACAAAGGTCAGGCCCGATTCCGCAGTGGTGTTGTTGTTCTCGAACGTCAGCTCATAGGTCACCGTGCCACCGCGCAGCAACACGCCGCCGCTGATAACGCGCTTGGCCGCTGTCAGGCTCGGCTCCGCTTCGCTTTCATCCACTCCTGTGGAAGCCGTTACCCCGTCAACAATCCGGTCAGAGGTCAACACCGCCGTGTTCTCGCCCGCGGGCGAGCCCTCGGTGATGTCGTATTGCACAGCTAGCTGCACGACTCCGGTTTCACCCGGTGCAAGGCTGGTACCTGCCGCCAGTGTGTTGATATCGCTCACGCCATTATAGGCCGTGTTCGCGCCTCCGGTTGTGAACCCGCTGACAACTGGAGTATCGACGCCTTCCAGCGTGGCAGGTGCCACAAAGATCGTCAGATCATCGTTCAGTACCAGATCGGCTTGGGTGACATTGCCGGTATTCACCGTCGTAATGGTAAAGACCACCTCGAACAGCGAGGCGCCAAGCCGTGTTGGAGTTCCTGCGGTTTTGGTCAGCGTGACCGCGCTGTCTTCCGGGATTGCGATCACTGTCGGATCGTTGTCCGTGTTCCCGTCGGTATCATCCCCATCGTCGGACACATCACTGACCGGCAGGCCAAGCGGAGACGTTCCCGTCGCCGTAGCCGAGTTTTCGATCCCGCCTGCGTCCACGTCTTCCTGCAACAGCGTGTAGGTCACAGTGACCTCTCGCGTATCGCCCGCTTCCATCGTCACGGGTGCGCTCGGCACAATGCTGTCCGGTGTCAGAACCGTGCCGTCCGCGCGGGTCAGATTATCCGTCAGCCCCACATCGGCCAAGGTCACGTTCCCTGTGTTCTCGATCTCAATGGTGAAACTCACCACATCACCCGCCGCTGTGGGCGGTGTGGTCTGGGCAGGTGACGTCTTGGTCACACGCAGGCCGGGATCAGGGGCGATGCTCAGAACCGTCGGATCATCGACCGGGTTACCATCCGCATCGTCTCCATCGTCCGAGGTATCACTGACCGGCGTGTTGAACGGGTCCGGTCCAACGCCGCTGACTGTGGCCGTGTTCTGCAACCCGCCGCTATCCACGTCCTCGACCGTCAGCACATAGCTGACCGTCCAGACGACTTCATCGCCGGGGCTGAGCGGATCCGGCACCGGCCCACTTGGCACTGCCGTCTGGCTTCCAATCAGCGCGCCGTTGCCATTGCTGAGCGTATCCGTAACCGTCAGGTCGGAAATATCCACGTTCCCGATGTTCCGCGTTCGGATTTCAAACACCACCGTTTCGCCGGGCAGATTCGCGGCTGTCACCAGTGTCTTGACTGTCTCCAGCACCGGGTTGCGGGTGATCTCCACAACTGTCGGGTCGTCCGTCGAATTGCCGTCTGTGTCGTTGCCATCATCGCTGACATCGCTGGTGCTGCCCGCGCCATCCGGTCCATCGGCGTCTACGGTGACCGTATTCTGCACGCCGCCTGCATTCACATCAGACTGCGTGATCTCGTAGGTCGCGGTGTAGGTCCAGACTTCATCCACGTCGAGGAACCCGTCGCCATCCCCATCCCCTGTCTGGAACACAAACGGCGTGCTCAGGAAAGTCGGGGCCGCCGTATCAATCCGGCTCATCGTGTCGTCAATGCCCGTGATATCCAGCGTGACATTGCCCGTGTTCGCAACCGTCAGAGTGTAGGTAATGAACTCTCCGGGCGCGAGGATTGTCACATCCGCGGTCTTGGTCGCCTCCAGTGCGGGCACTCGGGGCTGACCTTCGGTTGTCAGATCATCTGTAACCGTCACGTCGCGCGTGTCATTCAGATCGCGCGCGGTGGCTTCGGCGGTGTTCAGAACCTCGCCTGTATCCACGTCATCCTGCGTGACCGTATAGGGTGCTGCGCAAGACGTCGTGTCCGTCGCGCCGGGGGCAAGCGACGGGATCACGCACGTAAAGCCGGGGATCAACGCATCCGTCACCGTCACGTCATACAGCGTGAAGATCGATGGGTTGTTCACCGCAAAGCCGTACATGATCGTGCTGCCCGCCGCGCCAAACGGATCGGGAGTTGCGGATTTCACCAACCCGAGGGACAGCGGATCGCTGACCGGTCCTGTGGCCGTCGCATCATCCGTGACTTCCGGTGCTGCATCGCCCGCCGGATCGATCCCGTTCACGGACGCCACGTTGTCGACGCTGCCGTTGTCGATATCGTCTTGTGTGACCGTGTAATCCTGTGAACAGGTCAGCGTATCGCCGGGCAACAATGTGTCTACGTCGCAAACCAATCCGGGCAACAGCGGGTCTGTCACGGTGACATTGGTCAGCGTCTGGTTGCCCGAGTTCGTGACCTCAAAGTCAAAGGTCAATGTATCACCCAACAGCGCATAAGTGGCGGGTGTGACGGACTTTTCGAATTCCATCATCGGGTCAGCCGCGACCGGTGTTGTCTCAGTTGCCGGGGCCGAAATGACCGGGGCCGTCAGCCCGCTGACCATCGTTTCTGCGTACGCCTCGTTGAACAACTCGCCCGCATCCAGATCGTCTTGCGTGACCGTATCGGCAAGGGCCAGATCGGTTTCGCAGATCACAGTCTCGCCGGGACGGAAATCAGTATCGCCGCCTGTTGGTTCGAAACAGGTCAGCGGCCCGGTCAGGCGTGCATCATTGATGACCACCTCGTTCACAAAGGCCAGATCGCCCACGTTGTCCAACGTGAAGCTGTAGAACACGCGGTCTCCGACCTCTTCGATATTGCCGGAGGGGCGTTCCGTTCCCGACGCATCTTCCACGCGCAGCAGTTCCTTGGTCAGGTCCAACGCAGGTGTGGCGGCATTCGGAATGGTCTCTGTCACCAGCGGAGAATCCGTGGTGCCATCGCTGGCCGACGCAAGGTTCGTGACTGTGGTGAAATCCACATCGCCCGTGGTCACCGTATAGGTCCCGGTACAGATATATGTGTCCCCCGGTGCGACGCCGGTCGCCGGATAGACCGGGCACGAAATATCGGACGCCGGGATCAGGTTATCCGTGATCGTGATTGGATCTTCGAGCGTCACATTGCCGGTATTGGTAACCGTGTAGGTGTATTCGATCTCTGCCCCGACAAAGAAGTCTGTGGCCGGGTCGACGTCTTCGGCGATCTTGGTCATGTCCATCGCCGGGCTTTGCACTGCGGGCACAGACACGTCATCCGTGATCGGTGCGGCATCGCCGACAGTCGCTGTGGCGCTGTTGTCGACCTGCCCTGCGTCAAGGTCACCTTGGGTGATCGTGTAGCTCGCCGTACACTGCCGCGTCTCTTCCGGTGGCCACGGGTTCGCGACTGACACAGGATCACAGGAAATCGCGCCGCCCGCATCTGTGATCAGCGGGTCATCAATACTGATCGCATCCGTCAGCGTGATGTTGCCGGTGTTTTCCAGAACGAACGTGTATTCCAGTACATCCCCAACCTCATCAAAGGTGGGTGTGGCGGAGGTATACTGCTTGTCAAAGGTAATGGCAGGGGCCGGAGCAATCTCCAGAACTGTGGGATCGTCGTTGCCATCACCCGGCGTCCCATTGTCACTCGTATCAGTTACAGGCGCGCCGCTTGGTGGGCTGCCTTGCCCGACGGCGGTGTTCTGAATACCGCCCGCGTCTATATCGGCCTGTTGCAGGGTATAACGCACAAGATATGTCGCCGTTTCATCAACCTGCAGCGTCCCTTCGGGGGAGCCTCCGTCCGATCCGGTGTAATCTGGTCCACTGTCCGGGGACAGTGCCGTCCCATCAAGGCGTTCGAGTTCTTCACCAATGATCGACACCGACGTCAGCGTTACGTTGCCCGCGTTTCGC
>CAZDXI010000129.1:0-8615 GCA_964509095.1 uncultured Rhodobacterales bacterium | reverse complement strand
AACCTCCAAAACGCCGGAGATGTTCGGCAAAGGCTCCCCCGAGGGACTGATAGCATCAGAGGCTGCCAACAACGCGGCGCCAGCGGCCGCGATGATCCCGCTTTTGGCGCTGGGGATTCCCGGTGAGGCGCTGACTGCGATGATGCTGTCGGTATTCTATGTGCATAACGTCATTCCGGGGCCGCAACTGTTCCAGAACCAGATGGATTTCGTCATGGCGCTGTATCTTGCGCTGTTAGCCTTGAACGTGATGGTGCTGATCTTTTTGCTGTTTTCCACCAATGTGCTGACGCGCATCATTCAGGTGCCAACCCGGTTGGTGGGCATTGTGATCCTGCTGCTGAGTTTCGTCGGCGTGTATTCCTTGCGCAACTCAATCATCGACTGCGCTGTGGCCGCGGGCTTTGGCGTGTTCGGGTTAATCCTGAAACGGCTGAACCTGCCGCTGGTGCCAATCATTCTGGGCATGGTTCTGGGCGGGATTATGGAGGTCAAGTTGCGCTCCTCCATGCCACGTGTGAAGACTCCGCTTGATATGATCGACCGGCCCGTCGCGATGATCCTATTCGCGCTCATCTTGCTGGTGATCGGGCTGCATATTCGCACACTGATCCGCGAATACCGCAACCCACCAAAAGACCCGGACACTGATATTCACCTGACCCAAGGCGGCGAGCAGTGACCCTTCCAGAGCACGCTCCGGTCGTTGTCATTGGGGGCGGCATCATTGGGTGTTCGACGCTTTATCATCTGGCACATAAAGGCGTTCCGGCGGTGTTGGTGGAGCGCAAACAAATTGCCTCTGGCACCACATGGCACGCAGCTGGCATTGTGGGGCAATTGCGCGAAAGCTCGGCGCAGACGGAACTGTCTAAGTACACGGCGCGTCTGTTCCAGTCTCTGGAGGCCGAGACGGGGCAGGCGACTGGGTACAAGCAGAACGGCACCATCAACCTTGCCTTGTCGGATGTTCGCATGGAACAACTCCGACGCAGCCACGATCACGCGTTGCGTATGGGTATCCCAAGCGATCTGCTGTCTCCGGAAGAGGTTGCGAAGATGTGGCCGTGGATCAACCTCGACGGGGTACAGGGTGCGTTCCATGTGCCGTCGAATGGGCAGGTGAACCCTCTGGATGTGACGCAGGCGCTGGCGAAGGGGGCTCGGCAGAAGGGCGCGCAAATATTTGAGAATACCGCCGCTAAGCGCATTCTGACCAAGGATGGAGCCGTGGTGGGCGTAGAGACGGATCACGGCGTGATCGCCACGGACAAGGTTCTGCTGGCGGGCGGTATGTGGACCAGCCGCTTTGCCAAAGCGCATGGGGTCACAGTCCCGCTGCATGCGGCCGAGCATTTCTACATCGTGACAGAACCCGTGCCCGACCTGCCGCGTGACTTACCGATCCTGAACATCATCGAAGAGCGTACCTATTGGAAAGAAGACGCGGGCAAGTTGTTGATCGGCGGGTTTGAGGCGCGGGGCAAGGCGTGGGCGACGGACGGCATTCCGGACGACTTCGAATTCGACGAGTTGCCATTCGACATGGAGCACGCGGAACCAGAGTTGGAACGCATGTTTGCACGCATGCCCGCGCTTGAAAGCCTTGGGGTACAGACGTTCTTTTGTGGCCCCGAAAGTTTCACGCCCGACGGACGCCCCTTTATCGGCCCCGCGCCAGAAATGCCGGGGCTGTTTATTGCAGCTGGCATGAACTCGAACGGGATTTTGAACTCGGGTGGGGTCGGGCTGACGATGGCCGAATGGCTGACTGACGGGATGCCAAGCCGGGGCATGGGATCGATCCTCGCCGCGCGGGCGCTGCCGTTTCAAAAGAACGCGGCCTATAACGCAGAACGCGGCGCGGAATCCGTTGGTTTTCACTATGGGTTGCATTGGCCGGGGCGGCAGGTGGTGTCCGGGCGCGGAATTCGGCGGGTGCCTGTGCACGATCGGTTGGCCGAAGCAGGTGCAATGTTTGCCGAGCGCGCGGGTTGGGAAGTGCCGATGTACTACGATCCGGACGCCCGCGGCTGGCCGAGCGAGCCCTCCATTGGCTATCAGGCATGGTCGCCCAAAGTGGCCGAAGAAGTGCATGCAGCGCACCATGCTGTCGGGCTGCTGGATCAATCCATGTACGCGAAATTACTGGTCACCGGGCGCGATGCGTGCCGCGCGTTGAACCATGTTTGTGGCGCGCAGATGGATGTGGACATCGGGGCCAGCGTCTATACCCAATTTCTGAACACGCGCGGCGGGATCGAAGCGGATGTGACCGTGATCCGCATGGACAAGACACGCTTTATGGTCATCACCGGCCACCCCAGTCAGGTGCGCGATGCGGCATGGATCACTGCGAATGTGGACGCGGATTGGCAGTTTGACGTGGTTGATATGACCTCTGCCTATAGTCTGCTGACGATCCACGGACCCAAGTCGCGTGCGCTTCTGCAAGAGCTGAGTGGCGACGATGTCTCGGCTGAGGCGCTTCCTTTTGGAGCAGCGCGAGAGATTGACGTTGCCCATGCCCGTGCGTGGGTGATCCGGCGGTCCTTTCTGGGTGAGGCAGGCTTTGAGCTGCTCATCGGAACGGAATTCACCGCACATATCTATGAGGCCCTGTTGCGGATCGGGACTCCCATGGGGTTGCGCCATGTGGGGATGTTCGCGATGAACGCGTGTCGGTTGGAAAAAGGCTTCCGCCATTTCGGTCATGACATCGCAGAGGACGACACACCATTCGAGGTAGGTCTTGGCTTCGCCGTGGACATGACCAAGCCGGACTTTCTCGGCAAAGCCGTATTGGCAGACCGCCCGAAGGTGCCTCTTGATCGATTGGTTGCTGTCCAGGTGCCGAACATGACAGAGCAGGGCCCGTATCTGTCCCACGATGAAACCATCTGGAAGAATGGCGCGCTTGTCGGCCATGTGACGTCAGGCGCGTGGGGGCATCGCTTGCGCGCAATGATTGGCCTTGCCGCGTTGCATCGCGACGGCGGGGTCAGCAAAGACTGGATCAACGAGGGCGGCTTTTCAGTGCGTGTGGCTGGGCAGGATTACCCCTTGCACGTACAGCTTGCCGCGCTGTTTGATCCGAATGGAGATCGTATGCGCAGTTAACGCGCGACAGGGAGGCAACATGACCAAGACAATACTTGTCATCGGAACATACGACACCAAGGATGAAGAACTGCACTATATCTGCGACTGCATCCGTGCGCAGGGTGGCAACGTGCTGTCGATGGATGTGAGCGTTCTGGGTGATCCGTCGCAACCCACGGATATCTCCAAACACGCCGTGGCCGAGGCCGCGGGCGCGTCTATCCAGGAAGCCATCGACAGTGGGGACGAGAACACGGCCATGCAGATCATGGCGCGCGGGTCTGCGGCACTGACAGCGCAGCTGCATGTGGACGGCAAAATCGACGCGATGCTCAGCTTGGGTGGCACGATGGGCACCGATCTGGCGTTGGATTGCGCTCAGGCGCTGCCGTTGGGGGTGCCAAAGTACTTAGTGTCCACTGTGGCGTTTTCTCCGCTGATCCCGGCGGATCGGCTGAGCCCGGATATCCAGATGATCCTTTGGGCCGGGGGACTTTATGGGCTGAACTCGGTGTGTAAATCATCGCTGTCCCAAGCTGCGGGAGCTGTTCTGGGGGCAGCGAAGGCGGTGGAAAAACCTGTCGCGGATCGCCCGGTCATTGGGATGATGAGCCTTGGGTCGTCTTGTCTCAAGTATATGAAACTGCTGCGTGACCCCTTGCAGGATCGAGGGTTCGAGGTTGCCGTGTTCCATGCGACGGGTATGGGAGGAATGGCGTTCGAAGCCCTTGCGCGACAAGGGTATTTCGCAGCCGTGATGGATTTCGCACTGCCGGAACTTGGCAACCTGATGGTTGGTTCGGTTGTGAACGCAGGCGCGGACCGCCTGACCAACGCGGGCGCACGCGGCATTCCGCAGATCGTCTCGCCAGGTTGCGCGGATCTGATTGACTTTGCCGGGTGGCAGGCGATCCCGGAGGCGTATTCTGACCGCCCATTTCATGCGCACAACCGGCTGATTAAATCCTCAGGTCTTAGCCCGGACGAACGCCGCGCCTTGGTGCGTGACATTGCAGCCCGTCTAAAGCAAGCCAAGGGACCAGTGCACATGCTGATGCCGACCCAAGGGGTCGAGGAATGGGACAAGGACGGAGAACCCGCCTATGACCCCGAAGGTCTTGCTGCGATGGTGGATGAGATGGGCAAAGCCATCAAAGCACCTGCAGAACTGACGATGCTGGACTGTCATATCAATGACCAAGCCTTTGCTGATGCCGCATTGAAAGTGCTGGATGGCTGGATCGCGGATGGCATCGTCAAAACCGATGGATGATCGTTACAAGGTGTTGTTCGAGCCGGTGAAAATCGGCCCCGTGGCCGCGCCGAACCGCTTCTACGCAGTCCCACACGCGACGGGGCATTCACCACTGATGCGCAATGGCAGTCACGCGATGCGTGCTATGAAGGCCGAAGGTGGCTGGGGCACGGTCTGTATGCAATTGGCCGAAATTGATCCGACCTCGGACATCTGTGATCTGCCGATGGAAAAGTTCTGGGACGATGGCGATGTGCGTGAACACCGCGTGCTGACAGATCGTTTGCGCGAGCTTGGGTCGCTGTCTGCCATCGAGATTGGGCATACGGGCATTCGCGGGCGGGGTATGGGCACAGGTATGCCGGTCTGGGGACCATCCAATCTGCCGAGCCTGAAGACGCAAGTGCCGGTACAGGCAAAGGCGATGGATAAGGCTGATATCCGAGCGTTGCGCGCAAGTTTCCGTGCGGCGGTGCGGCGGTCCAAGGAGGCAGGTTATGACATTGTCTATGTCTATGCCGCGCATGATGCGTCGATCCTGTGGCACTTCCTGTCGCCGGCCTACAATCACCGCAGTGACGAATATGGTGGCAGCTTTGAAAACCGCCTGCGCCTGTTCCGCGAGGTTCTGGAAGACACAGTCGAGGAAGCGGGCGGAGAGATGGCTGTCGCCGTGCGTCTTGCCGTGCACGAGGTTGGTGGGCGCGGTCTGATCACCAAAGACGGGGAAGGGCGCGATGTGGTCGAGGCCCTCGCTGATCTGCCGGACCTATGGGATGTAAATATCGCAAGCTGGCCCAACGACAGTGGCACCGCGCGTTTTGATGACGAAGGCTGGCAAGAGGAATTCACCAGTTTTGTCAAACAAGTAACGAACAAACCTGTTGTTGGCGTGGGGCGATTTACGTCCCCTGACACGATGGTCAGCCAGATCAAACGCGGGGTGCTCGACCTGATCGGTGGCGCGCGTCCGTCTATTGCGGATCCGTTTCTGCCCAACAAGATCCGAGAGGGTCGGGCGGAGGACATCCGCGAGTGCATCGGGTGCAACAGCTGTGTGTCGTCGGACGCGTTTTCGATACCTCTGAATTGCACGCAGAACCCGACGATCTCTCAGGAATGGAAGCGAGGTTGGCATCCGGAAATCATACCTCCGACATCTTCGGCCAAGTCGGTACTTATCGCAGGCTCTGGTCCGGCAGGGCTGGAAGCCGCACTGGTGCTGGCCCGCGCTGGGCACCAAGTGACCGTAGCAGAGCAGGGCACAGAATTCGGTGGACGGTCATTGCGAGAAAGTCGGCTGTTTGGCCTAACGTCTTGGGGCCGGGTTGCGGATTACCGGTTGTATCAGTTGCGGCAGATGCCGAACGTGGACCTGTTTGCCGACAGCCCAGTTACGCCAGACATGGTGGCAGAATTCGGCTCCGATCATACCTTCATAGCCACCGGCGCGCATTGGATGACCAACGGACGCGGACGCACACATTTTGATCCTATCGACGGGTTTGAGCAGCACGCATGGAGTGTCGACGACATTCTGGACGGCCAACTGCCCAGCGGAGATGTCGTGATCTATGACGACGATCATTACTACATGGGCAACGTGATCGCCGCGCATTTGGCGAAAGCTGGCTGCCGGGTCTCGCTGGTCACGCCGCAACCCTATATCGCGGGCTGGATGGGCTACACGCTGGAACAGCCGCGTGTCGTTGCTCAGATGAATGAGCTGGGCGTTCGGATGATTCCCAATGCAGTGGCGCAGGCCTATGACGGCGCCCTACAACTGAGTGATGCTAATACCAAAGACGCTTTGCCGCCGATCACGGGTACGCTTGTATCGGTCGGACTACGCGAACCCGAACTGACCCTTTGGGACGCTTTGGGCGAGCAAGACGGCAAGACCTTGCTTGGGGATGCTGTCGCGCCGGGCGTAATTCAGGCAGCGGTGTTCAGTGGACACCGGCTGGCGCGCGAATTCCTCGATGGCGGGGAATCGCCGCCTATCATGCGGGAACGCAGCTTTTTGGACCCATCGACCGCTTGATCCTTGTTGCGCAAGAACACCTCCGCGTGACGGGGCTGTAACAGGGCTTGGCAGATCGCATCTTGGCCACCACTGTTAAGCGCAAAGGAGACAGCCGATGCCCACCGAACGCTTTACTTTTCCCGGCCATGCAGGCGACGATCTGAGCGCGCGGCTGGATCTGCCTGAAGGCCCACATCTGGCCACGGCCTTGTTTGCGCATTGTTTTACCTGCGGCAAAGATATCCCGGCAGCACGGCGTATTGCAGCGCGATTGAGCCAGTTGGGTATCGCCGTCCTTCGGTTTGACTTCACCGGTCTGGGTCATTCCAAAGGTGAGTTTTCCAACACCAGTTTTTCCAGCAATGTTGCGGACTTGCGCGCTGCAGCTCAGGCTTTGGAAGAACGTGGTATGCCGCCTAGTATGCTGATCGGGCATTCGCTTGGCGGGGCTGCGGTCTTGAAAGCGGCTAAGAAAATGCCGGGCATCAAAGCGGTCGCCACCATCGGTGCCCCTTTTGATCCTGGTCACGTGGTACACAATTTCGAAGCTGCCTTGCCAGAGATCGAAGCCAACGGTCAGGCCGAGGTGCAATTGGGGCCACAAAAGCTGACCATCGGGAAGTCGTTCATCGACGATGTGCGCGAAGAAGTGCTGACGAACTCCATCCAAAAGATGAAAGCCGCCTTGCTGGTGATGCATGCGCCCAAGGATACGACGGTCTCCATCGACAACGCGGCAGAGATTTTTGTGGCCGCGAAACACCCCAAATCCTTTGTGACTTTGGATGAAGCGGATCACCTCATCAGCCGACCAGAAGACGCAGAGTATGTGGCGGATACGATCGCCACATGGGCGCCGCGGTACCTCGATCTGAAACATCCAGCGCCGCCCGAAGGCATCCCAGAAGGCGTTTTGCGTGTCGCCGAGGCAGACCCCAAAGGCTTTTTGCAGGACATTTCCAACCAGTATGGGCACCATATTCTGGCAGACGAACCAGTCACCTACGGGGGGACCAACAAGGGTTTGACGCCTTATGGTCTGGTCTCAGCGGGCCTTGGCGCGTGTACCTCGATGACGATCCGCATGTACGCACGGCGCAAAGGCTGGGCTTTGGATCACGTTCATGTCGATATCTCGCACAACAAGGTGCATGCGCAGGACGCGGATGGGTCGAGTGGTGAAAAGATCGACCAGTTCCGCCGTGAGATTTCGCTGCAAGGCGACCTCGACTCCGATCAGCGTGCGCGTCTGCTGGAGATCGCGGACAAGTGTCCCGTGCACCGCACGTTGGAAAGGACGAGCCACGTTGAGACTGTTTTGACCTAGATCAAGGCGTCAAGCGGCTCTCCCTGCCAAGGTCCACAGATCAGCATGGAGTAAAGACGTGGAATATTTTCGCAAGATCAGTAAGGGTGCCCAGCTTGTGTCCGGAATGGCAGAACGGCTTGATGTCTCTGTGGCAGATTGCGCCGGGTCCGCGCCAGAACTTCAAAGCCGCAACTTTGCATCGATGGTAATGCGATGCGCCGGGTGCAGTCAGCAGGACCAGTGTACACGCTTGCAGGCGGCCAACGAAACGCTGGCTGAAGCGCCGGACTATTGTCGGAACAAGGACTTGTTTGACCGCTTCAAACCAACGGACCACTAGTTCGGATCAGAATAGGTGCCATCGGTGATATCCCCGGCTTCCCCGGTGAACCGGATCACATTACCTGAACGAGCCATGTCGTAGCACGCCCAAATGTCGGATGGTGGCCACATGGAGCAATACTGATCCTCCCGCACGCCCCAATAGCCCCAGCTATCACGCCCGGCGTTGTACAGTGTTCGACCAGAGGCGCGGAAATCCTGTTGTGCGCCGTTCTCATAAAGCAGCTCGCGACCCGTTAGTGCCGTGTCGATCTCAGAACCTGACAGTGGTACGAAATCTTCGGCCAGAGCAGGCGATGCAAACAGGCAGAGCAGGGCAAAGAGTCTCATCTTGGGTGTCTCAGCTTGTATCCTTAGCCCCGTCACCCTAAGACGCCCGCGACTCCGATGCACATCACGAAAAAGGCATTTCGCATGATCCCTCGCTATTCCCGCCCCGACATGGTTGCCATCTGGTCCCCGGAAACGAAGTTCCGCATCTGGTACGAGATTGAAGCCCATGCCTGCGACGCGATGGCCGATCTGGGCGTGATCCCGCGCGAAAACGCCGAGGCCGTGTGGAAAGCCAAGGACGTGGAATT
>CAZDXI010000128.1:6980-8663 GCA_964509095.1 uncultured Rhodobacterales bacterium | reverse complement strand
ACCCGCTCACGGCGCGTCTCAGCGCCCCAAACAAGCACAGACCGTCTGCAGGGCAAGGAGCCAGCTTTTGGCCGACACAAGTTTTTCCGGATTCGCCAAGAACCTTTCGCTCACGCTGCGCCCGGCGCAGGATGACCGCCCCACACCGCAGATGCTCAAGACCGAGATTCTGTCGGGTCTGACCGTCGCCCTTGCGCTGGTGCCCGAAGCGGTGGCGTTCGCCTTTGTCGCAGGCGTGCACCCGCTTGTGGGTCTGTATGCGGCGTTCATCGTCGGGTTGATCACAGCGCTCATCGGTGGGCGGCCGGGCATGATCTCTGGTGCGACGGGCGCATTGGCGGTTGTCATGGTGGCCCTCGTTGCGCAGCACGGGGTGGAGTACTTGTTTGCCACCGTTGTCTTGATGGGCGTGATGCAGATCCTCGCGGGTATCTTCAAGCTCGGCAAATTCATCCGGCTGGTGCCGCATGCGGTGATGCTTGGCTTTGTAAATGGCCTTGCGATCGTGATTTTCCTTGCGCAATTGACCCAGTTTCAGGTCCCCGGCACGGCGGAGGCCTCGGGTCACGGTATGTCTGGCGGGCAGTGGTTGTCTGGTATGTCACTGTATCTGATGCTTGGGTTGGTCGCGTTGACCATGCTGATCATCTGGGCGCTGCCGAAATTCACCAATGCAGTGCCAGCCCCTCTCGCAGGGATCGGGATCGTGGCGCTGATTGTGATCGGCTTCAATCTGGATGTGCCGCGTGTGGGTGATATGGCGTCCATCGAAGGCGGCTTGCCTCCGTTCCACATCCCGATGGTGCCGCTGAACCTTGAAACGCTCCAGATCATCTTTCCCTATGCCCTGATCCTCGCGGCCATTGGCCTGATCGAAAGCCTGTTGACGCTGAACCTCGTCAATCAGATGACCGAACAACGGGGTGGCGCAAGTCAGGAATGTATCGCCCAAGGGATCGCCAACACCGTCACCGGGTTCTTTGGTGGCATGGGGGGCTGTGCGATGATCGGGCAGTCCATGATCAATGTGAAATCAGGCGGCCGCACACGCATTGCTGGCACGGCTGCCGCGCTGTTCCTGCTCAGCTTCATCCTGTTTGCCTCGCCTTTGATCGAACAGATCCCTCTGGCGGCTCTGGTGGGTGTGATGTTCATGGTGGTGATCGGCACGTTCGCCTGGAACACGTTCCGCATCATGCGGGTGTCCACCAAATTCGCGAGCTTCGTGACGATCCTTGTCACGGTAGTGACTGTTCTGGAAGACCTCGCTGTCGCGGTGGTCGTCGGGGTAATTGTCTCTGCCCTGCAATACGCTTGGGTCAATGCAAAACGCATCACCGCCAAAGCCGAAACACTGGAAGACGGTGCCAAAGTCTACCGTGTTGACGGTCCTCTGTTCTTTGGCTCAGCAGAAGGCTTCTCTGAACTCTTTGACGTCAAAGGCGATCCGGACGTGGTCTATGTGGACTTCGCCGACAGCCGTGTGGCGGATCAATCCGCGCTGAACGCCATCGAAGGCCTCGCCGCGCGATATGCAGAGGAAGGCAAAGAACTCCACCTGCGCCACTTGTCTCGTGATTGCAAAAAACTGCTTCACCAAACAGGCATGATCATTGATGAGGCCGAAGACGATCCCGACTACATGATCGCGACGGACTACCCGGTGCAACGCGGGCTTTTCGG
>CAZDXI010000128.1:0-6970 GCA_964509095.1 uncultured Rhodobacterales bacterium | reverse complement strand
CGCCCCCCCCCCCCCCCCCCGCCGCCCCCCCCCCCCCCCCCCCCCTCCGGCGCCGTCCACAGATTTTGTAGTCTGACAGAAACACACAAATCGCCATGTGCGCGTACGCGTGTTGTGCTGTTACGCGTGTCCCGGAACCTTGGTGGCAGACTATGCCCGAATTTAGCGGGCTTAAGGGGCGTGTCGTGAAAGTGCCGCGACGTCACCAGCCAGTAGGGCCGGACGTGCCGCTGCGATGACGTCAACGGGCCAATCCCACCATTGAAGGGACTGAAGCAGCGCGATGTCCGCGTCTGAAAACCGCCTCCGCACTACCTGCGCGGGGTTGCCGATGACAACCGCATAATCTGGAACAACACCTCGCACGACAGCCCCGGCGCCGATCACGGCTCCATTTCCGATCCGGGCACCTGCCAGAACCAAAGCGCCATATCCCAGCCAGACATCATGTCCGATAACTGTGTCTCGCGTATCCGGTTGGTACCCAGCCATTTGGTCCGGGTCGAATACAGGAAACGGAAATGTCGTCAGGCCATCCATCGCATGATTGGCTTGCGCGGTAATGAACCGCACGCCATGCGCGATCTGGCAGAATTTGCCAATTCGCAATGCGCCGGGTCGTCCCTCGAACAGATAAGGAGCCAGCCGCGCGGCCCAATCCTCCGTCGGGTCAAAGTCGCTGGCATAGGTGAAAGCCCCCACATGAAAGGACGTATTCGAGATCACCTGATCCAGAAACACGGTGCCGCGATGCTCCGACCCATCCGGCAGGGTGATCGGATAGGCGCGCGTTGGATTTGGAAAGCCGTCAGTCATCGGGGCGTTTCAGCTCAAAGAGGTCGCGCACCACGGAATAATCCCGATACCCAAGCCGCGACAAAGGCCGGTACGTCGTCACATCAAAGCGCCCGTCCACAATGCAATCATCACGCAAATGCACGCCAGTGACTTCCCCGAAGACGACATAGTTTGCTTCCCCTTCGATCTTCACCACTTGCGTCATGCGGCACTCGAGCGAGGCAGGCGCGCCCTCAACGCGGGGACAGTCAATCGTGTCGCAGGCCGCCGCGACCAGTCCTGCTTTGTCGAACTCATCCACCCCCCGGGGGAACGTCGCAGACGACTGGTTCATCGCGTCCTGAGCGGCTTCTTCCACGATGTTCACACAGAACACGCCAGTGGCACGGATATTGGCAACACTGTCTTTGGTGCCATCCTGATCGTCCTTCACACCGGTTGATGCGAACATCACCTGCGGCGGCACATAAGCCACGCCATTGAAAAACGAATAGGGCGCAAGGTTGGGCAAACCATCCGCATCGCGCGTCGAAATCCAGCCAATTGGGCGCGGCGTGACAATAGCGTTGAACGGGTTATGGGGCAGGGGGTGCCCGTCTTTGGGTTCATAGAACATCGCGGCGCTCCGGCAGTCTGTGTGAGTTGTTTGGCAAAGCCCTACCCCCATGCTAGGGCGATGACCAGAGCGGGACGGGTGAGACGGGCAGACCCATGTATGACTTCGCGCCAGAGAGCAGCGGCGACCTTTGGGAAATCGAGGCGCTCTATGACCTGTGCTTTGCGCCGGGGCGCGAGGCGCTGAGTTCGTACCGGTTGCGCGACGATATCGAACCTGTTGCCGATCTGTGCCTCATCGTGCGCGATGATCTGGGCATTCTGGCGGGGGCCATTCGATATTGGCCTGTGATGGTGGGCTGCGAACCTGCGCTGCTGTTGGGTCCGGTCGCCGTGCACCCGACGCGGCAGGGCGAAGGCCTTGGAGGGGCTTTGATCGAACGCTCTTTGGACCGCGCAAGCGCATGGGAGCGTGTCATGCTGGTGGGCGATGCACCGTATTACCGAAAGTTCGGGTTTACCAAGCTGGATCACGTGACCATGCCACCGCCCACCAACCCGGATCGGGTGCTGGGGCGCGCGCTGCGCAAGGGGGCGTGGGAAGGCGTATCTGGCGACGTCACCCGCTGGAAAGCTTGAAAATCCGCGCAAGAGACCCGAAATTAAGGGTATGACACAGACCCAAATTGACCTGTCCGAAGACGTCCTTGCAGAGTTGGAAGCGCTGGCCAAACGGCACAGAAACGCGTCCGGCATCGGGATCGAGATCATAAACGCTTTTGGCGGCAAAGCCGAAGGGTTCCTGAGCAAATTGCCAACATCCGTGCGCACCGGCCTGAATGATGCGACCCGCAAGGGGCTCGAGCAGGCGGCAAAGGCAGCGCAAGCCAGCCGGGGGACGGTCAAGGACCAACCCGATTGGGTGAACACTGCTGTGGGCGCAGCGATGGGCGCCGCGGGCGGGTTTGGCGGCACGCCGACCGCATTGGCTGAATTGCCTGTCACGATCACGCTTTTGTTGCGCGTTATTCAGGGCGTCGCAGCAGAGCACGGCTTTGATCCGGCGGAAGAGAATGTGCAGTTTGATTGTTTGAAGGTGTTCGGTTCTGCTGGACCGCTCGACAAGGACGATGGGGCGGAAACGGCGTTTCTGTCCTCACGACTGGCGCTGAATGGTGCGGCGCTGAACCATATCCTGCGCACGATTGCGCCAAGGCTCGCGACCGCGCTGGGCCACAAGCTGGCCGCGCAAAGCGTGCCGATCCTTGGCGCAGCGGCAGGAGCGGCGATCAACTACACCTATACCAGCTACTACCGCGAAATGGCGCATGTGCAGTTCGGCCTGCGCAAGCTGGCTGTGGAGGCCGGAGTGCCGGAGCGTGTGTTGCTGGATGCGCTGCGCCAAGAGTTGAGCGGGCCAACAGTTCGCATGGCGGGGAACTAGACCCCGGCTGACGCGGCGTTTCGCTTGCGGTTGCAGCTACCACACGCCCTCATAGGGTCATGCAAGACGCGCGACAGATCACCTTCCCGGCGGCAGATGGCTTTGAGCTGACCGGAACGCTCTATCCCGCAGACGCCAATGCACCGGTGCTGATTGTCAATTCAGCGACGGCCGTTCCGCATCTGTTTTATCGACGCTTTGCGAGCTATTTTCAGCAACAGGGCTGGACAGTTCTGACCTATGACTATCGCGGGATTGGCGCATCTGCTCCGAAACGCTTGCGCGGGTTTAAGGCACACGTGAGCGATTGGGGATTAAAGGACATTCAAGGCGCTGTGGATTTTGCTGAGACCGGCTTAAAGGCCAGCAAGATCTGTCTTGTGGGGCATTCGGCAGGTGGGCAGCAGGCGGGTATGATCACAAGGCCTGAGCGCATAACGGCGATGGCGACGATGTCCGCGCAATCGGGCTATTGGCGATTGCAGGGCGGGCGCGAGAAGTTGAATGTCTGGTTCCTGACCACGCTGTTTATTCCGGTGGTGACGCGGCTGTTTGGCTATTTGCCATGGAAGGCCTTTGGCGGCGAAGACTTGCCCCGAGATGTGGCACTGGAATGGGCGGCGTGGTGCCGTGCACCGGGCTATCTGCGGGATGACAAGAGTTTACCATTGGAGCGGTATGACGGGTTCACAGCGCCTGTGCTGGCCTATTCCGTGGAGGATGATGGCTGGGGCACGAAACAAGCTGTGCACGCCATGATGAGCGCCTATCCCAATGTGACGTTCAAACATCTGGTGCCGAAAGACGAAGGGCTGGCGAAACTGGGCCATATGGGCGCGTTCCGGGCCGGATCAGAGGCGATCTGGGCACGCATTGACACGTGGTTGCGCGAAGCCGGCTGACGCTGGCGCGATGTGCGGCGCTGTTGCACGCCAAGGCGTGCAAGGCGCCCCGCCCACCGTCCCGTCAACCGCCAATCGCAGCGCGCGCAACCGAAGTGGATTTCAGGATTGCAAAGACCTCAGCCCCCGGGGACAGCGCGAGTTCACTGGCCGAGCGTTCAGTCACCCGCGCCAGTAGACGCTGATCGCCCAGACGAAGAACCACCGCGACACCGGGACCACGACCGGGGCGCAGGTCGGTGACTGTCACCGGGAGGATGTTACGTGCGGACAGGCCTGTGGGGCGATGCGTGGCGAGGATCACATCGCGCGCGAGGACACGCAGGCGAACGATCTCTCCCGGGGTCGCTGTGACGCCGGGGAGTTCTAATGTGCCACCGGGCACGGTGAGTTGGGTCAGACCGTCAGTGTCATGGGCGGTTACGGTTGCCGACAGGATCGCACCGGCTTCCCGCACGCCAAGCAGAGGCATCGCTTCGGGATCAGACAGGATGTCAAACACCGGGCCTTGGCGCAGCATGCGCCCATCCTGAAGCAGCACCACATGATCGGCCAGACGGGCGATTTCCTCAACCGAGTGGGTCACATACAGGATCGGCAACCGCGCTTGTGTCTTAAGCCGGTCGAGGTAGGGCAGGATGTCTTCCTTGCGGGGGCCATCGAGCGCGGCAAGTGGTTCGTCCATCAAAAGCATGTCTGGCGCACTCAGCAAGGCACGGGCCAGCGCGACACGCTGGGTTTCACCACCCGACAGGGTCGAAGGGTGGCGGGAAAGCAGATCGCCAAGGCCGAGCAGATCGACCAGCAGCGTTTCAGACAGGGGCGGCGCGGACCTCGCAAAGCGCGCTCCAAAGCGCAGGTTATCGGCCACGCTGAGGTGCGGGAACAGACGTCCGTCCTGAAACACATAGCCCAGACGGCGTTTATGAGGGGCGAGGTTCTGCCCAGCAGCGCTGTCAAACAGAACGCGATCGCCAAGGCGGATATGCCCGTGATCCGGTGTCAGAAGACCCGCCATGGCTTTGATTGCGGTGGTCTTGCCCGCGCCGGATGGGCCGAACAATGCCGTGATGCCAGGGCCACCGGAGACGGACAGGTCGATGCTGCGGTCCGGGAAGTCATGGCGCAGGGTGAGGTCAAAGCGCATGAGGCCCTCCGATCCGCGCAGCAAGGCGCCGGGCGAGCCATTCAGAGACCAGCACCGCGGCCAAAGAGATCACCAAGGCCCAGATCACCAACTGCAGAGCGGGGCCTTCCTGACCGGGGATTTGCAAAAGCGCATAGATGGCGGAAGGCAGGGTCTGGGTTTCGCCGGGGATGTTGGCGACAAAGGTGATGGTGGCGCCGAACTCTCCGATGGCTTTGGCGAAGCCCATCACAGTGCCAGCCAGCAAACCGGGCAGGGCCAGCGGCAGAGTAACGCTGGCGAAGACCTGCCAGCGCGGCGCACCAAGGGTGGCGGCGGCTTCCTCCAGCCGGGGATCGACGGCCTCGAACGCGAGGCGGATCGCGCGCACCATCAACGGGAATGCCATGATTGCGGCGGCCAAAGCTGCGCCAGTCCATCGGAATGCGAAGGTCAGCCCAAAGACCGTTTCAAAGAACGCACCCAGAGGGCCGTGGCGTCCAAAGGCGACCAGCAACAGGTAGCCTGTAACGACCGGGGGCAGAACGAGAGGGATATGCACGAGCGTGGACAGGAACGCTTTGCCAGGAAAGTCGCGGCGGGCGAGGACCCAAGCGATGGCGACCGCAAATGGCAGGCTGACAAAGATTGCGACGCTGGCGACCTGCAAGGACAGCAGAAGTGCCGTTCGGGCAGCCTCGTCCAGCATCAGAGGTCCTCAACCACAAAGCCGAAGCGGGCGAAGATTTCCGCGACTTCGGGGCTGGTGATGTAATCCGCATAAGCCCGGCCCCTTGGGGTAAGGGCCGCAAGTGCGTAGCGGATGCGGGGTTGTTCTTTGGCTGGGATGATCCAGACCACGCTGGCCTGATCCGGTGCGGCGACAAGGTCCGAGGCATAGATCAGAGCCAGTGGAACTTCGCCGCGCGTGACCAGTGCAAGGGCGGCGCGGACGTTTTCAACCTCAGCCAGTTGTGGGCGAAGTTCGTTCCATAAGCCTTTGGATTGCATCCAGTTTCGCGCATATATTCCAGCCGGAACTGAGCGGTGTTCGCCCATCGCGAGGCGTCCATTCGGGCCGAGGCGCTGGTGTATCACTTCTAGGGAAAGCTGGGTCATCGGTGCGGCGCCCGGCGGACCGACGAGGACAAGTGTGTTTCCATAAGGCGTGCTGCGTGTGCCCGGCTGCAACAGCCCACGGTCGTCTAACCAATCCATCCAATCGGGGTTGGCCAGCATCACGACATCCGCAGGTGCGCCTTGATCGATCTGGCGCGCGATTGCGCCGCTCCCGGCGAGCGACAGGCGGACGTTTTGCGGCCAGTCGGCATTGGCGGCACGCAACACATCACCAAGGGAGGCGGCTGCGAAAACCGTCAGGGGCTGCGTTTGATCCGCAAGTGCCGCAAACACAGTCAGCCACCAGAACGCGGCGGCTCGTCCTACATGCGTCAACCACTTGTTTACCATGTGGTGATCTATGCGCAGCAGACTTTAAAGAACAAGGCGCAATTGCCACATAGTCAGGTGTACACCTGCCGATGGGTTGGGTTTCTCATGGAAACCCCCTAGATGTTGTGGTAGCCTGTGGATAAGTTACGAAATGACAGCAATTTGAATGTCACTTGAAATGATTAAACAATTGCCGATTAACGTTGTCGGCTCTCGAAAGAGCGATGTGCGCAGCCAGTTTGCTGCGCTCTGCTATCGTGTGAAAAACGGCAAAATTCAGGTACTTATCATCACATCCAGAGGTACCAAGCGGTGGATCGTTCCCAAGGGCTGGCCGATGGATGGCAAGACACCGGGGCAGTGTGCGCTGCAGGAAGCCTGGGAAGAAGCCGGAGCTGTCGGCAAGGCCAAGGATGTGTGTCTGGGGCTGTTTTCGTACCGCAAGATACTGGATGACGGCGACGATGACGGGCTGCCCTGTGTGGCTATGGTCTATCCGGTGAAGGTCAAGAAGCTGGAAACCAAGTACCCGGAAGCCGGTCAGCGAAAGCGCAAATGGGTCAGTCGCAAAAAGGCTGCCCAATTGGTGAGCGAGCCTGAACTGGCCCGTATCATTCGCGACTTCGATCCCAAATACTTGCGCTGAGGCGCTTTGACCGCTTGATGCTGGCGCTGCGTTGACTAATTCTTCAA
>CAZDXI010000127.1:5449-8664 GCA_964509095.1 uncultured Rhodobacterales bacterium | reverse complement strand
GTGATGATCGAAAGCCCGGGTGGAGAGTATGCAGCCAGTGTTGCAGATACGCTGAAGCTTAAGGGCGACGTACAGATCGTGGCTCCGGGGTCCTTGCCCAAAGATGGACTGGTGATTGAGGATACGCGCAGCTACGAATAAGCGTTTCGGTCGCCTGTGGATCAGCTTTCTAAGCGTATCCGACTGGCGGCGATGCCGAGGGCAACGAGCAATCCGATCCCGACCAAAGCGTACCAGCCCAGAATGCTTTGCACATCGCTCAACGGCATTTCGTCAACGGCAGAGGTATTCGCAGAGGCCAGCCACAAAGAGGCGGCGAATGCGACGCGCCCCGCGAGGCTTTTGATCGACAGGAAAGTCGCGCGTGTATCGTCCTCGAGCAGGGGTTGCAGATGGGCGATGATGAATGGCGTGGACAAGGAATCCGGCACCATGCGCAACAACAGCACAGCGATGACCAGCACCGACCCGCTGAGCGCAAGAAGCCCCGCCAAACCGATCTGAATTCCGAACGCGCAGAGCAGAAGCACACCCAAACCGAGGCGCGCACGAAGTGAGGGCGCGATGAGGGATACCAGCAAGGACAGACCCATCATGAGCGCAGTGATCGTGCCAGAAACCAACGGTGCGGATTCGGCCAAGCCTGTGGGTTCCAAGGCTTCGGCGATGAAGGGCTGACCAAAAACAAAGGGAATATGGCTGAAGCCGTACATCACCACACCAAGCGCAAAGATCCACATCAGGACGGGTTTGCGCAGGCTTTCCATCAATTGACGGACCCGCATCGCCTCACTGATGTCATCGCCATCGCGCGGGGGCTCGCGAAACTGCAGCGCGATCCAAAGCAGGGCGCACATGGCCAGTGCACTCAGCACAAAGGGCGCACGATCTGACCAAAGCGCGACCGCACCACCGATCACTGCAGAAACAGCCAAAGCGCTGAAACCGACACGCCATGCGCGCAAGGTCTGAGCCTCCATTTCAGATTTGCGCCCCGAGGCGACAAGCGATTGATAGAGCAGCGCAGTATCCGTGCCTGAATTGAACGCACTACCTGCCCCCAAAAGCATCTGACCGGCGATAAAGACTGCAAAGCTGCCACCGAAGGACAGCAGAGCCAATCCCAGCAAGAATGCCAGCGAGGACATAATCAAAGTGAACCGGCGCCCGATGCGGTCAGACATATAACCCGAGGGCACTTCCAGCACGGTCACGGAAAGATCAAACACGGCATAAAGCAGGATCGCCTCGCTCGCCGACAATTCGTTTTGGAAATAGAGGAACCAAGTGGCTTGCCAGAACAGCAGGCTTTGAAAGAAGCGAAACCAAGGAAACAGAGCGACATTGCGCGTCATGTCTGTTGTGTCGTCGGTCATTCGCGTCTCCTTGCCGAGGACTATACCCCGCGCACAGACCGCTGACAGGGGAAACGCAACGTCTGGTATTTCCGACTAAAATGCTAGAGAACTCAGGCGATGGCAGATGTGACGTCAAATCCAATCCGTCGGCAAAGCCGCCGACCCGGTGCTACGCCCTGGCCCTTATGGTTGGGGACTGTTTTTGCGGCTGTCGTGTGCCTGTTGCCGATGCTGGCTGTCGCGCTGGCGGCGTTGACCGGCGGGACAGACACGATCACACATCTGATCGACACGGTTCTGGCGGGTTACACTGCCAACACGCTGGCGCTGGTTGTGCTGGTGTCTGCCGGGACGTTCGCTCTCGGCGCGGGGGCGGCGTGGCTTGTCACGATGACCCGCTTTCCCGGCGTGCGCGTGTTGGAGATTCTGCTGGTGCTGCCATTGGCGTTTCCGGCTTATGTGCTCGCCTATGCATACACCCACGTGCTGGACCATCCCGGTATCGTGCAGAGTACGCTGCGCGATGTGACCGGGTGGGGCCCGCGCGATTATTGGTTCCCGGAAATCCGTAGCCTCGGCGGGGCGGCGTTGATGCTGGTGCTGGTGCTCTATCCGTATGTTTACCTATTGGCCCGGGCCGCGTTTTTGCAGCAATCGGGGGCTACGTTTCTGGCGGCCCGCGCGTTGGGGCGGACCGCATGGGGTGCCTTCTGGAGCGTATCACTGCCGCTGGCACGTCCGGCGATTGCCGGGGGTGTGTTGCTCGCCGTGATGGAGACAATCGCCGATTTCGGAACGGTCGCCTATTTCGGGGTGCAGACCTTTGCCACCGGGATTTACACAAGCTGGTTTTCCATGGGGGACCGGGCAGGTGCCGCGCAACTGGCGTTGTGCTTGCTGAGCTTTGCATTGCTGCTGGCGATGCTGGAGCGCACCCAGCGCGGGCGCGCCAAGTATCACGAGGCCGCAAGACCTGCCCAACCGATGGAGCCGATGGAGTTGCGCGGCAAGGCCCGTTGGCTGGCGTTCGTTCTGTGTGCGTTGCCGGTGGTGCTGGGCGCGTTGCTGCCAGCTGCGATCCTGTTTTCCATGGGGCTGGGGTCTGAACAGGATCTGACCAGCCGACGGTATCAAGGCTTCATCCGCAATTCCTTCACACTGGCAAGCATTGCGGCACTGGTCACGGTGAGCATCGCGATTTGCGTGGGGTTCTTCCAGCGCATGCGCGCGGATCGGGTGAGCATGGTTGCGGCGTATATTGCCCGGTTGGGATACGCCGTGCCGGGCGGCGTGATCGCGGTTGGGCTTCTGGTGCCATTCGCCGCGTTTGATAATGCGCTCGATGCCTTCATGCGGGCGCGGTTTGATGTTTCGACCGGGTTGCTGCTGACAGGGTCCATCTGGTTGCTGATCGCGGCGTACATGGTCAGGTTTCTTGCAGCGGCGCTGGGCGCTTATGAGGGCGGGCAGGCGCTTGTGCACACGAACATGGATGCGGCGTCGCGATCCTTGGGGCAGGGGCCGTTGGCCACATTGCGCCGGGTGCATTTGCCGATCCTGACGCCCAGCCTGTTAACCGCCTTGTTGATCGTCTTTGTGGACGTAATGAAAGAACTGCCCGCGACGCTGATTATGCGGCCGTTCAACTATGACACGCTGGCGGTGCAGGCCTATCGGCTGGCAAGTGATGAACGGCTGGAAGGCGCAGCAGTGCCCAGCCTTGTGATTGTCGCGATGGGATTGCTGCCTGTGATCCTGATTTGCCGACAGGTGCGGCGGTAGGGTTATCGCATTTTCAGTGCTTGCGCTGCATCTCACGGGTGTCCAGAGTCAAAAAGGGGCAGACCCGAAGGCCCG
>CAZDXI010000127.1:0-5439 GCA_964509095.1 uncultured Rhodobacterales bacterium | reverse complement strand
CCCCAATGGGTTTCCGTGATGCACGCGGTTACTGCTTGTAGTAATCCACGATACCTTCACGCGCGACGGTGCTGTTCAGCTCAAGGCTTTGCTCGATCACGTCGCTCAGGTCAGCGGCCGACCCTGTCAGTTGCGCGCCGGCATCGGATTGGACCTCTTGCAGGAACCCGGCGGCTTCGGGACGCCCGGACAGACCCAGAGAAATCAGCGCGTATTTACGGAGTTCCGCGCTGAGCGTCTCTGTCGAGCCACCTGCCGCTGGAGCAAATCGGGAGATTTCGCCGGATGCACCGGTGTCACGAGCTTTGCCGATCAGGAAGTCGACAGCAGTGGTATCTTCTGACTGGCTCGCGATGTAGCCAAGGCCCATGACCGCGCCCACGACGCCTTTGTAAGCGCGGCGGGTTTCTGGGCTGTCGATGCCGCCTTGCTGCACATAAGCGATCAGCGCCTCAGAGGACTCTGCCTCACCAATCATGCCGAGGGTCAGCGCGATGTTCTCGTGATAGGTCACAAGCGATGGGTCCTCCAGCATTGCGGCGAGAATCTCGGCGTCTTGCGGGCCGTATTCCGCAGCGACATCCAGCGGCAAGCCTTCGAAGTAGATTTGCGTTACGAACTCTTCGACGGGTGGCAGGTTGTCCGCCACGCGCAGGAAGTCGGTGCTGGCAAAGCGGGTCACCGCGCCATCATCGTCATGGGTTTCATGCGCATGTTCATCGGCAAGAGAGGCCATGCCCATCGCCGGGGATGTTCCACCAAAGCTGGTGCATTCCCCACCGGTGACGCGTTCACGGCTGGCGCCGATGGAGCGGAACATCACAAAGTTGGAGCTGCTGTTGTGGCCCAGCCCGGTGTTGTGACCGTATTCATGCGCCCAAAGGATACCTTCGAGGCTGGTCGTGAAACGCTCTGTGATGAAGGACGTGCCGGGCGTCTGCCCGCATCCGATGTAGGAGGAGTTAAACTGGTTGGCGCACCAGTTCACATCGTCCACCACCTTCACATTCCCCGGCAGAGCAAAGACTGTCGCCAGTTCAAAGGCGTTATCAAGGCTGCCATCGGTCACGTTGAACACGCCAACAGACCCCGCACGACGCAGTTCGACATTGCAGGCTGTATCACCTGGTCCGTCATGTTCCTGAAGCACCTCGCTGGCGTCGTCAAAGATCTGATCCACGCGCGCGGCATTGATGCTGACAGAGTTGTGGCGGGACACAGTGAGGTTCACCACGTTGTTCCATTCCGCGAAATCGGGGACGACACGATAACGGAAGGTGTTGCCACGCGATGGGTTGTCATAGGCCATCATCAGCAGATCAAGCTGACCATCGTTGCGCAGATCGACGGCGGCAACCCCGGCGCCTTGGCCTTCCCAACCCACACCGGGTTCGGTCGTGTGCGGATTGCTCCACGAAGTTGCGACGCCCGAGACATTCAGGTCCATCCCGATCCGATACCGAAAGGTGTTGGAGCGCGCGGGATTGTCATAGGCCATCATCACCATGTCAGGACGTGGTCCGCCGCCAAAGTTGCCGATGGCGATCCCAGCACCCTGACCTTCCCAACCGACACCGGCGACGCTGCGATAGCTGGACCAATGGGTCGCCACACCGGATGAATTGAGGTTGTAACCCACACGGTAGCGGAACGAGTTTCCGCGCGCGGGATCGTCATAGGCCATCATGATCATCTCGGGGCGGGGATTGCCATCCAGATTGACCAGCGCCACGTCGGCACCAGCCCCTTCCCAGCCAACACCGGGCACGGAGATATAGCTGCTCCAGCTTGAGGCGACACCGTTGGTGTTCAGGTCACGCCCCACGCGATAGCGGAACGTGTTGCCACGCGATGGGTTGTCATAGGCCATCATGATCATGTCCGGGCGACCTGTGCCGCCGATGTTGCCGATGGCCACGCCTGCGCCCTGACCTTCCCAGCCGACGCCGGGCACAGAGATGTAGTTCGACCAGGTCGCCACGGTGCCGCTGGTCGACATGTTCTTGCCCACGCGGTAGCGGAACGTGTTGCCGCGTGATGGGTCGTCATAAGCCATCATGATCACGTCCGGGCGCGAATTGCTGTCCAGATTGGTCACGGCCATCCCGGCCCCGGCCCCTTCCCAGCCTACGCCGGGAACCGTGATATGTTGCGCCAGAAGCGGCGAGGTGGTGAGTAACAGGGCCGTCAGAGCCCCAGGGACTGAGCGAGTCATGTCCGTCTCCTTTATCAATAATTCAAATCGCACGAGCGTACGGTTCAGAGTTCAAAATGGTCTGCGCGGAAATAAGAGTGCGCATGTCCAACTTATGCGGGAAATCTCTCCGGGATAAGTCAGGTATTCCGGTACTACGTGGAGTTGCGTCAGGAAAACGTCAGGTGCCGGGAGTGACCTGCAATGCGGGGTCATCCTTCAGTGTTTTCAGGATAAATTCCGACCGAACTTGCGTGATCTGCGGCTGACGGAGCAGCTTGTCATGGATGAAATGCGAAAACGCGTCCAGATCGGTGACAAGTACAGACAGGATGTAATCCGCGTCCCCAGAAACGGAAAAGGCGGATTGAATCTCTGGCTGGGCCGTGAACCAGCGGGACAGGACTTCGTCCGAATCCGGATCATGTTTGGTCATGTTCACCCGAACGATCGCACGCAGTTTCAGGCCCAGTGTTTCTGCGCTGAGACATGCGCGGTACCGTTCGATCACGCCTGCGGCTTCCAACGCGGCGCGCCTGCGCGAACACTGCGAGGCCGAGAGATGCACGATCTCTGCCAAGGCGTTGTTGCTGAGAGCCCCATCCCGTTGCAGTGCATTCAGGATGCGCACATCGTAGGAGTCGAGCAGTTTCTGTGACATGGACTGGATAATACTGCATGATTCATGCGGTTGACAGACTTGACGTGCGCGATGTGTGCGAAATCGGGTGCTAGTGCGCGTGAAATGCACACTTCGTGAGGAGAAACTGGTCTAATCTTAACCTGAAGACTGTGACCAAAGAGTGCCGACATGACCCAGAACACGATCAAAACCTACCAATCCCTTGCGCAAGGGCTGATCGAGAATGGGATCGACACGCTGTTCGGACTGATCGGGGATGCCAATCTATTCATGGTGGATGCCTATGCGCAGGCGGACGACACCCGGTTTGTTCCTGCCACGCATGAAGGTAGTTCGGTTTTGATGGCACAAGGTTACGCACAGATTACCGGGCGAGTCGGAGTTGCGTCAGTCACGCACGGGCCAGCGGTGACCAATTGTATCACGGCGCTGACCAATGCGGCACGCGCGCGAATGCCGGTGGTTCTGATGGCGGGTGACACACCTGTGGCCAATCCCGAGCATCTTCAGAATATCAACCAGAGGGAGGTCGCCGCCCTATGTGGGGCGGGGTTTGAACAGGTGCGTGCTCCAGACACAGCAACCCAAGATCTGGCCCGTGCGCTGTATCGAGCAGAGGCAGAGCGACGTCCGATCCTTCTTAACATTCCGGCGGAATTCATGTGGGACGACGTGGTTCATCAAACCTCCCTTCAGCCCGTGTTCAAAACGCCGGCCTACGCGCCGGAAGGCCCTGTTTTGGATGATGCGATTGGCATGATTGCATCGGCCAAACGGCCTTTGATCCTTGCAGGACAAGGCGCGATTGATGCGCGCGATGCTTTGGTCAGGCTCGCAGATCGTCTGGAAGCGCCTTTGACCACGACGCTGAAGGCCAAGGGCCTGTTCGGCGCGCATCCCTATTGCATGGATTTGTGCGGTACACTGAGCACGCCCGATGGGTATGAGGCGATTGCCAAGTCCGATTGCATCGTCGCGTTCGGCGCGAGCCTGAACGAATGGACCACCGATCACGGCAAGCTGTTCAAGGGCAAGCGCGTGGTGCAGGTGGATACGGATGCCGCAATGATCGGGCGTACGTTGTACCCGGATGCGGCATTGATCGCGGATGCGCGGCTGACCGCAGAGAACATCCTCTATTGGCTCGACGAGGCAGAGATCGCGCCCAGCGGTTTCACAGGCGAGCTAAATCCCGACACCTTGGCCGCGCATGAACCTGCCAAAACTCGCAAACGGGCGGAGAATACGATCGGCTATGTGCAGGCGATTGATTGGTTCAACTCGGTCCTGCCAGAGCCGCGCGTGCTGGTCACCGATGGCGGGCGTTTCATGACCGAAGTCTGGTGCCGCCTGTCGGTGCCCAGTCCGCGTGATTTCGTGGACACGACGAATTTCGGCTCCATCGGGCTGGGGCTTCAGGCGGCGATTGGTGCGTCTGTTGCGGCCTCGGGCCGACCTGTGGTGATGTTCACCGGTGATGGTGGCTTCATGATGGGCGGTCTGGGGGAGTTCAACACGGCGGTGCGCCTTGGGCTCGACCTGATTGTGGTGGTGTGTAACGACGCCGCCTACGGTGCGGAGCATATCCAGTTTCTGGATCGAAACCTCGACCCCGGTCTGAGCACGTTTGACTGGCCAAGCTTTTCGGCTGTGGCGCGCAGCCTTGGTGCGGCGGGCGTCGATCTGCGCTCAGAAGATGATTTCGGGTCGGTTGAAGCGGCCATCAAAACCCGTTCCGGTCCGCTTTTGATCGATATGCATCTGGACCCGTTCGATGTGCCCCGGATGCGGGTGTGAGGCGCTTTATCGGTTTTCAAGCAGTTTGAAGAACGCGCTCCAGGCCGCCTCTTGCTCGGGTGGTGCTTTGGCGGTGTCATTGGCCCAGCCCTGAGGCGTCACCCAGGAGATATCCAAAGGGAGGGCATGTGCGCACAAATCTTGTTTGAACGCAGGCGTCATTGGGCCTCCCACGAGGTTTTCCAATGCCATTTCCGTGTGCGCGACATGAAGGATTAAGTCGATGGTTTCGGACAATTCCGCGCGCGCGGCGTCTTGGGGAAACGCGGCGATCAGCGCATCCAGCACAGCCAGATCGTCGGTCGGATCGCCGCCGCAACTCCATTTTGCGGCCAGCGGTGTCAGCACGTAGTCGAACCCGAAGAACACGTTGATGGATGGTCTTTCCTGCGCCATTGCGGCCGTCACCGCCAAAGCGGCGGCGGTCATCAGCAAACTGGCGTTTCGCCATACGTTCATTGGACGGGCAATCAGAATGAAAAAAGCCGCCCCCTGACAGGGCGGCTTTTTCAAATTCTTATGCGTGCTGGCTCAGCCCTGACGGGCTTTGAACCGACGCTGGGTCTTGTTGATCACGTACACGCGGCCCTTGCGGCGCACCACACGACAATCGCGGTGGCGGTTCTTGAGCGAGCGGAGTGAGTTGCGAACCTTCATGGTCTTCTCCTCGGCTTCCTGTGTGGCGCCTTACGGCGGGGCCACGGGGTTAATGTCGGTCACGCCAGCCGTGGCTAACGCAGTGAATTCGGCATGGTGGGCGATACTGGGATCGAACCAGTGACCCCTTCGATGTCAACGAAGTGCT
>CAZDXI010000126.1:0-8707 GCA_964509095.1 uncultured Rhodobacterales bacterium | reverse complement strand
AACAGGAACGAACCCGTTGGAGCCTTCACCGATGTGCCATTCAACCAGTTTCTTCAGGGTCTCCAGATCAAGTTCGCCGTTGCGAAACGGCGTGATAAGTGCAGGCAATGAGCCGGTGAACATGGGCACGCTCCTTAAATCTGGATGGCCAAAATGGCCGGTTGAGGGTCGCGCTCGCCAATTGGTGAGTTGATCATAGGCCAACGCGGGTTATGCTCAGTGGCTCTAGCCCTTCAAATGGACCAATTGCAAGCCATGATACGCCGCTTTTTGCAGGTGCTGACCGTTTCGATCCTGCTTCCCGTGGCTGTTATGGCGCAGGAGCCCGACGTCAGTGACATTCGCCCGCGCCCCTTGGCCTGGGCGATGGATGCCATGCGGGATGGCGATTGGACCAACGCCGCTCGGATCGCCGCAAGGGACGGAGAGATTGCCGGCGATGTGATCGAATGGCATCGCTTGCGCGCCGGAAAAGGCAGTTATGCCGAGGTCATCTCCTTTCTTGGCAAGCGCCCGGATTGGCCGGGTCTGGATTACCTGCGCCGTCGCAGCGAAGGGGTTGTGATCCGGCAATCAGATGAGCAAATCCTGAGCTTTTTCGGGGACCGGGCCGCGCAATCGGCCAAAGGTGTATTGGCCTATGCAGGCGCGCTCGAACGTGCAGGCCGCAGACAGGAAGCGCGCGATCTGGTTGTGCAAAGCTGGCTGAATTTCAAGCTGTCGGATTCTGAACAAGCCTTGTTCCTCGCCGCGCAAGAGGGCGTGATCAAAAACCACCATGACGCGCGTCTCGACCAGATGCTGTGGCGTGGATGGCATGCAGAAGCACGACGCATGTTTGCTTTGGTTAGTAAAGACCAAGCCGCATTGGCCGAAGCGCGCATCGCGCTACAAAAGCGCAGCAAGTCAGTGGACAAGGCTCTGGCACAGGTTCCGACTGAGCTGCAAAACAACCCCGGCTTGCTGAAGGATCGGTTTGAATGGCGTCTGCGCAACGGGCGCTGGTCGGATGCCAAGGCGATGATAATGACGCAATCCGCCAGCAAAGAAAAACTTGGCCAACCAGACGCGTGGGCCAACCGCCGCCGCGAACTCGCCCGGGATGAATTGCGCGATGGCAATGCAGGCCGCGCTTATCAGATGGCGGCGCGGCATCACCTGACGGGTGGGTCGGCCTACGCGGATCTGGAATGGTTTGCGGGCTATGTTGCGCTGACCCGATTGGACGATCCGAAACAGGCGCTGGTGCATTTCGACAATCACGACAGTGCGGTTGTCTCACCCATCTCGCAGGGCCGTGCTGGGTACTGGAAAGGTCGCGCGCAGCGTGCGATTGGCAACGACGCTGCGGCGATGGAGGAGTTTTCCAAAGGCGCGCAGTATCAGACCTCGTTCTACGGGTTGCTTGCGGCTGAAGAGGCTGGATTGCCTTTTGATGTCGGGTTGGATGATGTCCCGACCGAGGACTGGCGTGCCAGCCCGCTCGTGATGGACAGCTTGTTTCAGGCGGGAATTCTGCTGGCCGCATCGGGGGAACGCTCTCTCGCGGAACGGTTCTGGACCCAACTTGCCGAACAGCTTGGCCCAGATGACGCTGCCCTGCTGGGTCGCGCGGCCATCGACATTGGTGAGCCGCATCTGGCGGTGATGATCGGCAAGGCAACCGCGCGAAACGGGATCACCGTGCCCGAGCCCTACTATCCGCTGCACCCGCTGGCAGAAGCGGATTTGCCCGTTGGCGCTGACTTGGCGCTCGCGATCGCACGGCGGGAGAGCGAGTTTGACCCGGTCGTCTCCTCCCATGTGGGGGCGCGCGGGTTGATGCAATTGATGCCCGCGACAGCGCGCGAAGTGGCGGCCAAGCTGGGGCGCTCGGGCGAACATTCCACGGCGCGGCTGACGGCAGACCCGGTATATAATGCCGAACTGGGCACGGTGTATTTGGCCGAACTGGTGGAGCGGTTTGACGGAAACATCGTGATGGTCTCTGCCGGGTATAACGCTGGACCGGGCCGTCCGATCCGCTGGATGGGGCGCTTTGGAGACCCGCGCGGCAAGGATGTTGAAGCAATGGTCGATTGGATCGAAGGCATCCCGTTCCGCGAAACCCGCAACTATGTGATGCGGGTGAGTGAGAGCCTGCCGATCTTCCGCGCGCGGCTCGGGGAAACGGCACTGCCGATCCCGTTCAGCCGCGAATTGCTGGGCAACAGCCTATCGAACTAGGCGTTCTCGCCACCAGGCGAACAAACCCGCGGCGACGATCAGTGCAGCGCCGAGGGCGACATTGGTGCGATGCACTTCGTTGATGAGAGTCAGCCCGATAATGGCGACAAAGACGAATTGCAGATAGGCAAACGGTTGCACGGCACTGGCCTCGGCCACCTCGTAACACTTGATCAAAAGCCAATGCCCGGTCGCGCCGGTCAGGCAGAGGCAGGCCATCCAGCCCCAGTCGCGGGCGGTCATCGGTTCCCATGCCCAAAGTCCGACTGCCGTCATCATCACGGCGCCGACGGTGCCGGTCCAGAAGAAGGACGTGGCAGCACTGTCCTGTTTGGCGGCGTAACGCGTCAGAAGGCCATAAAGCGCGAACATCAGAGCGGAGCAGAAGGGGATCACAGCAGCAGGGTCAAAGACGCCTGCGCCGGGTTGCAGGATGATCAGAACGCCGACAAAACCTACTCCAATTGCGGACCAGCGGCGCCAGCCGACATATTCCCCAAGGATTGGGCCGGACAAAGCGGCCACAAGAAGGGGGTACACGGTGAAAATGGCGAGACTTTCGATCAGCCCCACAAGGGTGAAAGCATAGACCATGACGCAGATTTCCGCCGCGAGCAAAAGGCCGCGGAAGGCTTGCAGGAGCGGTTGGCGCGTCGCTGCGACAGCCTTTAACCCGCCCCTGCGACGGGCAGAGATGGCAATCACGAAGGCTGCAAAGAACCAATAGCGGATCATCACGACCATCAGCGTGTTGTATTCGCTGGCCAGATGACGGGAGATCCCGTCCTGAAGCGCGAAGACAAAGCAGGTCGCGATCATCAAAAGGATGCCCGCTTGCGTGTTGTTGCCCTGACTCATGGAGTGAGGACAGCGCGCGTCATATGGCGTTTGCGGCCATAGCCGGGTGCGCGCGTCACGGTAAACCCGGCGGCTTCGAGGTTGCGGCGCACGAACCCGGCGGCGGTATAGGTCGCGGCGGTTCCCCCCATGACGGTATGTCGTGCGACTTGTTCCAGAAGGTCCGCCTCCCAAAGCTCGGGGTTTTTCGCAGGTGAGAATCCATCGAGAAACCAAGCATCTGCTCGCCCCTCCCATGACGCGAGGGTCTCGCGCGCGTCTCCGAGGACCACTGACAAAACCACATCGTTGGCTCCGTTCAAGGCGTCGAGCGGCAGGTCGGGATAATGTGAAAGGGCGCGCGCACGGTCGTCGACCGACATGGGGAAGGCTTCGAAACTGGTGTAATGCAGTCGACCCGGAATGTCGGCCAAGCGGAAGGCCGCAAGTGCGGCAAGGAAGTTCAGACCAGACCCAAAGCCCAATTCCGCGATATGGAAGCCATCCCGGAACCGCGCGGGCAGGTCGTTGCCGGACAGGAACACATGGTTGGTTTCTTCCAGCCCATTGCCGAGGCTGAAATAGGGATCATCGAACCGGGACGAGACAGGCACGCCGCTGTCTGTCCAAGTGATCTCAGCCGTCTGGTGCGCCATGCGGGTGTCCTGTAAGTCGGTCTCGCGGAATGCTTGGGTGAAAGGCGATGGCTTGGCAAGCGTAGAAGTCTCAGTACGTGGCGCGGGTATCTTTGGGCTGTCCATCGCATGGATGTGCACGAAGGCAGGCGCAACTGTGGAAGTCGTTGATCCGGGCGGTGTCGGCGCGGGTGCGTCTGGCGGGATCGTAGGCGCGCTGGCCCCGCATGTGCCAGAGAACTGGAACCCCAAAAAGCAGTTTCAGCTGGAAAGCCTGCTGATGGCAGAGGACTTCTGGGCAGAAATTGCTGATGCCGGTGGCGGCGCGCCAGGATATGCGCGTTCTGGACGTGTGCAGCCGATTGCCGACGAACACGGTGTTTCTGTTGCGAAAGGTCGTGCTGAAGGGGCCAAAGTTCTGTGGCGAGGTGAGGCGGAATGGCAGATCGTTGAGGATGCCAAAGGGTGGGGCGTTGAAAGCCCCTGTGGGCAATACGTCTTTGATACATTGAGCGCGCATTTGCACCCTCGGCAGGCGTGCGCCGCTTTGGCCTTGGCGTTGAGGGCGCGCGGTGTGGAGGTGTTGGCGGAACCAGAAGCTGAAGCGAAAGTCACAATCTGGGCGAATGGAGTTGCCGGGTTGGATGCGATATCCAAACAGGTGGGCCGTGAAGCTGGGCGCGGGATCAAGGGGCAGGCGGTGTTGCTGCAAGCGGATAAGCGCGGCTTGCCTCAACTGTTTGCAGACGCGCTGCATATTATTCCGCACTTGGATGGGACTGTGGCGATTGGCTCCACCACTGAACGTGATTTTGATCACCCAACGACGACCGATGAACAGATTGAGAACCTCTTGCAGCGCGCTTACGGGGTTGTTCCTGATCTCCGGAATGCGCCCATTCTTGAGCGCTGGGCCGGGTTGCGGCCTCGTGCCCGGTCTCGGGCGCCCATGTTGGGGGCGTGGCCGGGCCGACCGGGTCACTTTATCGCAAACGGCGGGTTCAAGATCGGCTTTGGCATGGCGCCAAAGGTTGCGGCGTGTATGTCACAATTGGTGCTGGAAGGGGTTGATGCGATCCCTGAAGGCTTTGACGTTGCGGCCAGCCTGTAGCACTTTGCCGCGTATGAAGAACTGGCCCCTGATGCTTCTGATTGCTGTCTTCGTGATCGGGATGCTGTATCTTGGAATGAAGGCACAGCCGCCTCAGTATTAGGCATGGGTGGTGACGTCCGCTTCCATGCACATCCGACCGTCCGGGCCTTCTATCCAAAATCGGTTTCCTGCGCGGCAGGCTTTGGCCTGTTCGAAATGCATCAGCGGAGACGTCGCGCGGAAGCGGAAAGCTGCGACAGGGCCAAGGGTGTCTTCGACCAGCCGGATCAGGTGTTGCGCGAGCAGGGGACCGTGTACGACCAACCCGCGATACCCTTCGGTGCCTGTCGCATAATCCAGATCATAGTGGATGCGGTGGCCGTTGAACGTCAGCGCAGAGTAGCGAAAGAGCAGCGTGGTATCAAAGCTGAGCACGCGGCTGTCTTCTGCGTCTGATGGTGCAGTCGGTGGGATCGGTTTTGGCGCGTGCGGGTCCGGGTCTTCGCGATAGATCAGATCGCGTTGCTCTGAGATACACAGCTTGTTGTTCTGCCGATAATCAAGCCGCAAGGTCACGATGCCCAAAGGTCCGCTGCGCCCGGTTTTCCGTTCGGCTTTCTCAAGCGTTGTTACCAACTCGGCAGAAGTCCCAAGGATCAAAGGGGCGTGAAAATCGATCCGACCACCGGCCCACATACGCCTTGGCAGACCAAGGTCTGGGATCACACCTTGGCCGCGTGCGGGGTGTCCATCGCGCCCGAGTTGGTCGGGCCGCATTAGGGTCCAAAAGTAAAGCTGATGAAAGAAGGCTGGCAGTGGATCACCTTTGGCAAGCGTCGGCGTCTCGCGCAAGGTGGCCTGCATTGCGCGGGCACGGTCCGTGTCCATGACGTCGGTTTGACGTGTCATCGGTTTTTCGGCATCTGTCATGGGGTCTTGATTAGGAAGTCATGCGCGATGTCTCAATCCCCCAAAGTGCACAGTTTGGACCACCTTGTGCTGACGGTCGCCGAAATTCCCATAACGCTTCGGTTTTACGAAGACGTTTTGGGCATGGCAGGGGAACGGTTTCAGACGGCCTCGGGGGAGACGCGGTGGGCTTTGAAATTTGGCGCACAGAAGATCAATCTGCACCAAGCGGGGGCCGAGTTTGAACCCAAAGCACTGAAACCAACGCCGGGGTCAGGGGATCTGTGTTTTCTAAGTGAGACACCTTTGTCAGACTGGCAGACGCATCTGCTGGGGCTGGACGTGAAGATCGAAGACGGCCCAGTTCTTCGCACTGGCGCATCCGGGCCGATCATGTCGATCTATCTGCGCGACCCGGATCACAACCTGGTCGAGATTGGCGTGCTGGTTTAACCCACCGCTGCGCGCAGGGCGTCCATAAGTTCCTGTAGGGTCTTTTCGTACAGTTCTCCGGTCAGCCGCCCAGTGTCGTCGAACTGGTTGTTGCTGTTGGCGAGGTGCACCTCTGGCCCCTGAAGGATATGCGGGCGGAAGGGCACCATGAAGGTGCGCAGGACAAGCTGCGCACGCTCTCCTCCGGCGCGCCCGGCAGCCGCGCTCATCACGGCGACGGGTTTGTTGGTCCAGGGTTTTTCAGGCGTGCGGCTGACCCAGTCGAGCGCATTCTTCAACGCACCAGATGGGCCTTTGTTATATTCCGGGGTGGAGATGATCACGGCATCCGCTGCTGCGATCTGGTCAGACAGCATTTGCACGGAGGCTGGCACACCGTGAGCCGCTTCTTCGTCTCCGTGATAGAGCGGCAGGTTGATTTCGGCCTCAACATAGGTGGCGTCGCCAAACAGCCGTGCCGCCTCGCGCAGGAGTTTGGAGTTGCTGGAGTCCGCCCGGAGCGAGCCGGAAATCCCAAGAAGCGTGGTCATGTTGGAGAGCCTTTCGTTGTCGCGTTGCTGCTAAAGTGCAATCGCAGGACAAAAAGGCAAGGCACAGGCGGGGTGCGATGTTGCACACCCCGCCAAGTTTGTTTGGATCAGGCCGCCGTGGGCAGGATCACGATTTCGACACGCCGGTTTTGCGATTTGCCTTCCGGTGTCAGGTTGGAGGAGACGGGCTGAGTCTCACCCCGGCCGAAGGTCTGGATGCGGCTGAACGGGATGCCGTTGTTCAACAGAACATCCGCGACCGCGTTGGCCCGGCGTTCGCTGAGCGTCTGGTTATATCCCGCATCGCCATCGCTGTCGGTATGGCCGACGATCTGAACTGTGCTGTCCGGGTAGGCTTGCAGGTTGCCTGCCACAGCACCAAGGTCACGTTGCAGGTCAGGTCGCACGGCAAAGCTGTCGACCGCGAACAAGATATCTTGCGGCAGGGTCACGATCAGGCGGTCGCCCGTGTTAGTGATCTGCACGTTGTCGTTGCCGATGGACTGGCGCAGGTCGGCTTCCTGTTTGTCGAGCCGGTTGCCGATGATACCACCTGCGGCTCCGCCGAGGATTGCGCCTTTGACAGCGGCTTCTGTGCGGTCGCCATCGCGGCCTGTCAGAGCGCCAAGGGCGGCGCCTATACCCGCACCAAGGGCGGCACCTTGTTTGGTTTTTGCGTTGGGATCATTCGGATCAACGCCAAGTGTTCCGGGATCGGTACAAGCCGTCAGCGCGAAGAAGCCACACAGAGCGGCCACCATGGGTGTTTTGAAATAGGTCATAGGTACTGCCTTCCAGAATTGCGCTCCTGTTCGGGCAGGGGCGTCAGGTTGTGCGGACAGTATATATGCGCGACGTTCCGCCGCCAAAGGGGAGATTGGCGGAATCGGCGTCATTTCGCGCAATTTTCTGCGAGGCGCTGCTCATCGCGCTCTTGCGTGCGCGCCTCGCGTTGGCGTCAGCGCTGACCGTAATAAAGGCCCACGACGTGTTCGGCTTCTGCGAAGAAGAGCCAACGCTGGATCAGAACACCTGCCACATGGCTGAGAACAGCGAACAGGGCGAGGAAGTGAGAGAACGGCAGAAGCAGGAACAGGATCGGAACCGGAACCATCAGGATCAGAGAGATCAGGCGCAGTTTCTGGCTGTGTTTGCGGCCCACCACATGGACGAATTCACGCAGCAAGTAGTTGGTGCCTGTGTGGGGCGGTTCAAACGCCCGGACGGCACCGATGCGGCCAAGACCCGTAGCAGTTTGCAGATCACTGCCGCTTTGCGACAGCATCTTGTCCCCGGTGATCCATGTCGCCACGACTACGACCCCCGCAATGGCAATCAGCAACATGGCCGTTGTGACTTGCCCGGCGAGCAAGGCACCGCCCGCAAGGGACAGAGACAGGAATTTTACGGGCGTTAGGGGCATGTTCCAGCGCGGCACGGTCTTGAGCTGTGCGTAGATCATCGAGGTCGTGAAAACGGTCGCGACGCAAAACAGGGCGCCAACAATGCCAAGCGCGGTCCAACGGCTGTCAAAGAACACGAGGCCCAAGGCATAAAGACCCATCAGGATCAGAGCGATAACCGCGCACCAGCCTTCACGGGACAACCAGCTTGTGCGCCATTGGGTGAAGGCCTTGAGGGCACGTTCCGGGTGACCGAGGTGGAAGGTGGAAGCAACCAGCCCGCCAACGGCGAGCCCGAAGGCGATCAGGAAGAAGACAAACGCCGTCCAACCGGTGACCGCAGGCATGCCAAGGCCAAGAAAGACCAGCAGGCCAAAGCCGAGGCCGGAAAACGTGGTGAATGCGATAACTGAAGGAGCCGGGTGCATGTCAGAGTTTCTCCAGCGTCTTGTCGAGCCAGCCGAGGAAGCCTTTGGGCTCCTCTGCGACGGGCGCGAGGAAGGGGGCGAGGATGTCGAGCTCCGGCTCCGGATCTTTGGGACGCGGAGGGAGGTATTTGTTGACAGGTTTGGTGCCTTGTTCGGGCATCAGGTCCATGCCAACACGTTCACGAGACAGCAC
>CAZDXI010000125.1:0-8879 GCA_964509095.1 uncultured Rhodobacterales bacterium | reverse complement strand
TCCAATCACGGCAGATGCGCCGGACTTCGATGTGATGAACCAGACCGCCGCCGCACAAGCCAAGCAGTTCGGTTACAACAACGATTACGTCGGCTTCACCGCGTTGAATGACGAAGGCACGCGCGGCCTGCTTTGTGTGAACCACGAATACACCAATGAAGAAGTCATGTTCCCCGGCCTTGGCCGCCAGGACCGCGACGGTTTCACGGGCATGACACAAGAACTGATCGACATCGAAATGGCCGCGCATGGTGGGTCCGTCGTCGAAATCGCGCAGAGCGACAACGGCAAGTGGTCGTTGGTCAAGAACTCGTCCTACAACCGGCGCATCATTCCCGGCACAACGCCCTGCACCTTGTCCGGCCCCGCCGCCGGTCATGACCGGATGAAAACCAACTGGGATCCGACCGGGACCAAAGTTCTGGGCACCGTGAACAACTGTGCAGGCGGAATGACCCCTTGGGGCACGTACCTGATGGCCGAGGAAAACTTCCACGGTTACTTCTGGACCGACGTCGTCAACGACGAAGGCAAGCCCGACGTTTCGGCCCATTCGGATGCGGCCTCCAAGAAGCGCTATGGCGTGCCGGGCAAATGGTACGCGTGGGGCAAGTTCCATGATGAGTGGAACATCGACAAGGAACCGAATGAGCCGAACAAGTGGGGCTGGATCATGGAAGTCGATCCGCGCAACCCCTCTGCCCCGCCCATCAAACACACCGCCATGGGCCGTTTCCGTCATGAAGGTGCGGAAACCACAATCGCTTCGGACGGTCGTCTTGTGGTGTATTCCGGCGACGATAACCGCTTTGACTACATGTATAAGTATGTGTCGAACGATCCGGTCGCTGGCAATGAAGGGTTCGGCTCCAAACTCCTGTCTGAAGGCACGCTTTATGTTGGGCGCTTCAATGACGATGGGACCCTGGACTGGTTGCCTCTGGTGCACGGCGAAGGCCCGTTGACCGCCGCAAACGGTTTCAACTCTCAGGCGGATGTTCTGATCGACACGCGTCTTGCGGCCGACCTTCTGGAAGCAACCCCGATGGACCGCCCCGAGGACGCGCAGCCGCGCGGTGATGGCACGGCTGTTGTGATGCTCACCAACAACTCGCGTCGCAAACCGGGGGATGAGAACGCCGCCAACCCGCGCCCCGAAAACAACTTCGGACATATCATCGAGATCAAAGAAGACGGGGGCAATCATTCGGCAACCAAAGGCACTTGGGATCATGTGGTGATCTGTGGCGATCCATCGATAGCCGAAGTTGGCGCGGAATGGCATCCCGACACGTCCGAAAATGGCTGGTTTGGGTCCCCGGACAATTGCGCCTATGACGCAGATGGTCGTCTTTGGATTTCGACCGATCAAGGGCGTGGCTGGGGCAAGACCGGCAAGTCCGACGGTTTGTATTCTCTGGAAACCGAAGGTGAGATGCGCGGCCACTCCAAGCTGTTCTTCCGCTGCCCCGTGGGCGGCGAGCTGTGTGGCCCTTACTTCACCGACAATCAGGAAACCCTGTTCCTGGCCGTGCAACACCCCGGCACGGATGGCACCAAGGACCTTAAAGGGTTTGAACGGGACTCAACCTTCGAGGACCCCGCAACGCGCTGGCCTGACTTCAACCCGGGTATGCCCCCGCGTCCCTCCGTGGTTGTTGTCACAAAACAAGGCGGTGGCAAGATAGCCGTCTGACCCCCAAATCCAGTGCGCGTGTCAAGGCCCGGTTCTGCCGGGCCTTGATCGTTTTTTGAGAGCGAAACTTGTGTTGTTTTAGCAATCAAAATCCCCCAGTCGGCTAAGTGATCCGATCTCAAGTCACCCGCGGGAGTTGAGCTTCGTTTCCAGACTCTCATCAAAAAGCAACCCTCAGTAGCAAAAGTGCACTATTTTGCGATTTTCCGCTCTTCTTCTTTGGTTAAGTGCCCAACTTCCCCCATTCTCACGCCCGATTTCGGTCACATTCCCACCGGTTCGGCAGGTCGGCGGAAATCACAATAGTAATTGGGAGAGGCAACACGCCTCTATGGTGAGCAAGAATGACTATCTCTAAGACAGCCGCAGCGACAGCAATTGCTCTGGGGCTTGGTGCGTTTAGTGCAAATGCCGCGACGATAACAACTTTGACGAATAACACAGGCAGCGACCCGATTGAGGTCGATGTCACCATCGAAGATTTCGGCACAGACCAGGTGCAGTTCACTCTGGCGGTTAACTCCAGCAACACTGGGAACATCGCTGATCTGCGCGGGTTCTTCTTTGACTACGCTGGTTTTGACGAAACGGCACCCTTCTTCTCCCTCGGAGGCACAAATGGTTCTGATATCGGAGCCATCGATATCGGCGACGCCCTGAACCTTGGTGGCGGTGTCAACCTGAACGGGGGTGGCGTAACGTCGTTCGACATTGGTTTGGAGATCGGAACTGCGGGCATCGGCAGCGATGACTTCCAGACGTTCTCCTTCACGTTTGGTCAAGCTGGCCTGGTGTTGCGAGAAGCCAATTTCTTCGATCAGCGCATGGGTGTGCGCGCCACGTCTACAGGCGCTCCGGGCTCAGGTCGCGGCGGGTCATCCAAAGTGATCGGTACAGTTCCTGAGCCATCGCCAATTCCTCTGCCCGCTGCAGGCTGGATGCTTCTGGCCGGATTGGGCGGCATCGGCGCTGTCTCTCGACTGAAAAAAGGCAAGAAAGCTGCGTGAGCCGCGAAGACCGCTTAAAACTTTCTCAGGAAAACGCGTCTGGAGGCAGGCGCGTTTTTTCTTTTGGTCGATCAAGATGGGTCGCGCAAAATGTCCGCGTGACATTGTCCTAGTGAGATGTGAGGCCTCACGCCTTGCCAAAAACTCAGAATTAGCAATCATGCACGCTTATGAAACTCGAATTCCATCACATCAACTATGTTGCCGAAGACGTTGACCGGTTGCATAATTTTTACACCAACGTGCTCGGCTTGGACGACATTCCAATTGACCAGTTTCCGCGCCCACCTGCCACGAAAGACACCGGATACAACGGCAAGATCCGCTTTGCGACCGAAGGTGCGATGCAAATGCATCTGGCCGAAAAAGACCTCGGTGTGGGTTTCAAACACGGCAAGAGCATCAATCCAGTGGAACGCGGTCATATCGCGTTTCGCACCGATAATCTGGATGAGGTCAAAGCCACGCTGGAAGCCAATGGTATCCCCTATTCTGATTACGGAACGGCCTTTGCCAAGGAATGGCACCAGATTTTCTTCCACGACCCCGAAGGCAATGTGATCGAGGTGCACCAAGCCGTCTGATCCTGCGAAAGGCAATAAAAATGGACTATCCCTTCGACCTTGGCGACTACACCTGTCACGCATCTGACAATGCCCTCGCGCAGACGTGGTGTGACCGAGGTATGGTCTGGCTATTTGGCTACAACCACGAAGAAGCCATCGTCTGTTTTGATCACGCACTCGCTGCCGATCCGGATTGCGCCCGCGCCCATTGGGGCGTCGCATATGCGCTTGGCCCAAACTACAACAAACCATGGGAGGTGTTCTCTCCCGAGGAGAAGGCCCCTGCCCTGTCCCGCGCCCACGCAGCAATAAAAGCCGGGCGACTTGCGGCAAAGGGCATCGACAAAGCCCTTCTTGACGCATTGGCGAGCCGCTATCCGACCGACCCTGATATCGAAGACTTCCAGCCGTTCAATGACGCCTTTGCTGCGGCCATGCGACAGGTCTACGACACCTACCCAGATGATCTAGACGTCGCCTTCGCATTCGCGGAAGCATTGATGAACCGCACCCCTTGGCGGTTGTGGGATTTCTGGCAAGGCATAGTTAACCCAGAAGCCTCGACGTCCGAAGCAATGGCCATACTTGAACGCGCGTTTGAACGCCCCGAGGGTTGGCGCCATCCGGGTCTGTTACACATGTACATTCATCTGATGGAGATGTCGCCACACCCAGAACGCGCCTTGCGCCATGGCGATGCGCTGACCGGGTTGGTGCCGGATGCAGGCCATCTGGTGCATATGGCGACGCATATTGACGTGCTCTGCGGAGATTACCAAAACGTCGTCACGCGCAATCTCGCGGCTGCCAAAGTCGATGCCCGGTTCAAGGACCATGCCGGTGGGGCGAATTTCTATGCGCTTTACCGAATTCATAACCTGCATTTCGCCCTGTACGGGGCGATGTTTCTTGCGCAGCCATCTGTCGCGCTGGACGCTGCACGGCGCCTGAGGATCGAAGTCCCGGATGAGGTCGTTCGTGTTTATCCCGACTTGTTCGAAACCTTCGTCGCTTCGCGCCCGCATGTGCTGATCCGGTTTGGCATGTGGGAAGAAATTTTGAACGAGCCCATCCCGGAGGACTTGTCACTTTACGCCGTCACACATGCGCTGATCCTTTATGCACGCGCTGTGGCTCTGGCCAATCTCGGTCGCCACGACGAAGCCAAAGCAGAGGGTGCGAAATTCGACGCAGCCCTTGCTCAGGTCCCTGAAGAACGGCGATTGTTCCAGAACAAAGCGCGTGATGTTTTGGAAGTCGCGCAAGCCATGATGCGCGGGGAAATCGACTTCAAGGCGGGTCGGACGACAGCGGGTCTTGATCACTTGCGCGACGCTGTTCACCGTGACGACCATCTCAATTACGAAGAACCCTGGGCCTGGCCGCAACCGACGCGCCATGCTTTGGGCGCCTTGCTTATGGAAGCGGGCGAATATGCAGAGGCCGAAGCAGTGTACCGCGCAGACCTCGGGCTGGATGGGTCATTGCCGCGACCGTCTCAGCACCCCCGCAACGTCTGGGCGCTGCATGGTCTTCATGAATGTCTGGAACGGCGAGGAGAGACGCTGGAACGCGCGCATATCCGTACACAACTGGATCAGGCCTTGGCTCGGGCGGAAATCCCGATCCGAGCCTCTTGCTTGTGTCGTGCAAAAACTCAGAGCGCGGCGTAAACACCGCCCATCAGCGCGCCCACAAAGCCACCGGTCAGGCTCATCATCTTGGCCGCCCGGCGCCCCCTGAAAAAGCTCAGAAGCAGCATGAAGGCCATGATGGGCACCAGCCCTGCGGCGATAAAGATCAGCGGATGCGATTGGGCAACGTACAAAGCCGTGTCCGGCGTCAGCGCCGCAATCGTGTCCAGCCCTACAAGATCCCGCAGAACCATGAACACGGCAAAGCCGATCACGCTGCCAATGGCGATCAGAATGATCGATGCGCTTTTCTTCGGTTTGGCTTCTTCTTGTGCCGACCTGACATCACCAACGCCAGCAATAAGCTCGGCGGTTGGTCCTGTCTTCTGTCGGCTTTCGATGCGCTTCAAGCGATCGTCAAAACGTTTGTCACCCATGGTATCGGATCCCACATATCCCATCACGCGATGCGCGTTCAGGTAGAGGACGAATGCGGCAACAGTTTGACACTTTGGACGTTCAAGACTTGGGCGCGTCTCGTCGTGGCAGTTTGTACACACCTTCGGGCAGATCAAGCGCGGCTGCGAGGTCTCTGGCCTGCTCAAGCGACAGCGTGATGCGCGTGACCTCATCTGTTCGGGCATCGTATTGCTCGATCACGATGCAGTCTTCAAATGCCTGAACAGCCACATCTTCTTTCAGTGGTGCCGATCCCTCATCCACCAGCGTGATCACCGTGGCATCGAATTCGTGTTCAATCGTAAACATGACTCTCACACTCGACCTTGCATGGCGTATTTGCAACCTTTCGTGAGACAGCCCGTATCAAGGGCTGGCGAACACGCGCTTGCGTGTTACAGTGTGAATTCGCCGGAATACGGACTGGAGACTCTATATGCTGCGCCCTATGGCTTTGTTGAGCATCGCATTGATGGCCCTCGTTGCCTGTGAGGAAGTCGTCGTGGACGCCCCGCCACCGACCGAGCAAGCAGACGCGAAACCTGAATCGCGTCCAAGCGGATCAGGCATGTCGCCATCCCAGGCAGCGCGCACCTTTGTGACTGTGAAGGACCGTATGGAGCCAATCGTGGAACGCGCCTGCCGGGACCGCACCTCTGGCGTGAACTGTGATTTTCGTATTGTCGTAGACGACCGCAAGAATGCGCCGCCCAATGCTTATCAAACTTTGGACCGCAATGGCCGCCCCATCATCTCGTTCACGTTGGCATTGATCGCAGACGCCAAAAACGCAGATGAGATCGCGTTTGTTATGGGCCACGAAGCCGCACACCACATTCAAGGCCACATCGAGCGCCAACGCCGCAACGCTTTGGCCGGGGCTGTGATCTCGGGCGCTTTGGCGACATTGACAGGTGGTGATGCCACTGCTGTGCGCAACGCTCAGGATATTGGAGCGCAAGTCGGCGCGCGCACATATTCCAAGGACTTTGAACTGGAAGCGGATCAGTTGGGAACGATCCTGACGATGGACTCCGGTTATGACGCCCTGCGTGGTGCGCAGTTCTTCAACCGCATTCCCGATCCGGGCGACAAGTTCTTGGGGACACATCCGCCCAACGCCAAGCGCGTCAGCACCGTGCGTCGCACTGTGGAAAGCTACAAAGCCGCGCGTGGATGACCCTGCGCCAGCTTGGCATTGTTCTGACAGACAAGGGGTCGAAATACGCGGTGTCCGGATGCCCGGTGACATCACGCGACGAGATTGACGCAAGCATAAAGCTGCTCAAGACAGAACGGTCTTATGCCAAAGCCACCCACAACACGTGGGGCGCGATCCTGCGCGACGGTGGGCCAATCAAGGCCGATGACGGAGAATCCGGCGCAGGCATGGTGATCTTGCGCATTCTGGAACGTGAACAGGTCTTCGACCATCTGCTGATCGTCACGCGCTGGTATGGCGGCAAAAAGCTCGGCGGTGACCGCTTCCGCCATGTTCAAACCTGCGTTGCGGCTTATCTGGCAGACATCTCCGCCTGACGCGCTTCCCGGCGCAAGTGCCGTCGGTAGAGCCACGGGGCCAGCACTTTGTTATATCCGAAGTCCGCAACTGGACGCAGCCCCGGGATGCGTAGCCCGCGTGCGATCCAACGATAGCGCGGCATCAGCGCCCAAAGCGCTTCGAACGCGGCCAGTCCCGACAGGAAGTCGTCACCGCGTCTGGCGTGTAACCGACGCGCGGCGTCCTCTTCTGTAACTCCCCACTGGGTCAAGTCTGTGTTGTTCAGGTCTTCGAAGGCGACAGGTAGGTCGCGTCCTTCGCAATAGGATCGATAATGCGCGATCTCGGCCCGACAAATCGGGCAGCGCTCGTTGTAAAGGACAGTAAGTGGCAGCGACTGGGTCATGCCCCTGAAGATGGTCCCCCCGCAGCGGTCTGCAAGGGAACCTTTGTCGCAGCCCGAATGCGGGTTTAGCCCGCTTTCATCGCCTCGATGGAGATCGTGACTTCGACCTCATCGCTGACATTCGGCGCAAACTTACCCAAGCCGAAGTCAGAACGCAGCAACGTGGTCGTGGCGTCAAAGCCCGCCCAGTCCTTGCCCGCCATCGGGTGTGCGCCTGTCTTGTTCAGTGTTGCGTCAAGTACCACGGATTTGGTGGTGTCGTTCATGGTCAGATCACCCGTGATCTTGGCCGTGTTGTCGCCTGTGACCTCAATCGCGGTGGACGTGAATGTCACCATATCGCCATCCGCTGCATCAAAGAAGTCGGGCGACATGAAATGCGCCTCGCGCTTTTCCCAGCCTGTGAACATGGACTTAACCGGCATCGACACGTTCACGCTGGAACCGGCGGGGTTATCCTGATCGAACATGATTTCCCCTTCAAAGCCGGAGAACATGCCAAAGGTGGTTGAGAACCCCAGATGATCGTAGGAAAACACCACTTGGCTGTGGCTGGAATCAAGCACGTACTTGTCAGCGGCTGCGGCGAAGCTTGCGGGTACGGCCAAGGCGGCGGCGAGGATCAGGGATTTCATCGGGTCTCTCCTTGTGGATCTATAACCCGATAAAGATGGTCCGAAATTCCTGTTCGGCAATCCTCTACTTCTTCACAGAATCTGCGCGTAGATGAACATATCGTGAGAAACAGCCAGATAACGGCCCTTGTTCAGGCCGCTTCCTCAAAGACGAGGCCTTCGTCTGTCATAGCACGGCGAAGGGCGCGCAACGCCATTTCGTCATTAATCGAAACAACGGCCAGCATGTTGTCGTCTTTTTCCCAAAGCTGCACTGTTTCACCTGCGAATTCAGCACGGCCCAGATCGGAAAACCGACGGCGTTTCAGAACGCTGCGCTTGCCCTCGGTATAGGCAACAAGACGCGCCTCCTTGTGCTCGATGTCGATCTCCAGCTCAGGAGACGGCACAGGTGAGCCAGACTGATAGATCGCGGCCCCCACGAAACCAAGGACCAGAGCCACCATCAGTTTTGACAAAATCTCGGAAGTGGAACCTGAGCCAAACGGCAAGATCAACAGGCCCAAACCGGCAAAGCCAATGCTTGCCCCGCCAAAACGCTTCAGAAAACGCACAGCATCTTTCGCGCCATCATGAACCTTCAGGTTCACAGCCGGCAAAACGCGCTCAGAAGTGGCGCCAAACGACTGTTCAGACGTGATGGTCATGTGTGTGTCTCCTCACCAAAGCCGCTCTCTCGGCGGTGTGGGGCAAAATTAACCAAGGAAATGGGGCGCAAATGAGGCAGATTCCCGTTATGGTTAAGGAGATGTTGCGGCTGCGACACAGTGCTTGATTGCCCGGTTGTTCCGTGTATAAGCCACCAATCTTTCGCAAACGTTTAGAACCGCGCAGTCTCTCGTGGTCGGGCCGCGAAAGAGTATCGCCCGGCCTTTGAAATGCGCCTTGATAGAAGTGGAACTGATCCCATGCCTCTGTACGAGCATGTGATGATCGCCCGTCAGGACCTGTCCAACACACAGGCCGAAGGGCTCA
>CAZDXI010000124.1:8471-8899 GCA_964509095.1 uncultured Rhodobacterales bacterium | reverse complement strand
GCGAAGGACATCTGAAATCCCGGCCCAAGCAACGCCTCGGGGCGCAGGTACAGCACGATCAAAGCCGCAATCGCGACAGAGCGCAGAGATATCGCGCGACGGTTCAGCATCACGGCGACCAAGGCGACAGCAACCATGACAAAGGCACGCTCAGTTGCGACGTTTCCACCGGAAAGCGCCAAGTAGAATGCTCCGGCAATCAACGCACCACCAGCCGCAATGCGACGCGTGGGCCACAACAAACCAACACGCGGGATCAGAACCAACCCGTAGCGCAGCACGGCAAAGACGAACCCCGTCAACAGCCCCATGTGCAGCCCAGATATCGCCAACAAATGTGCCAGATTGCTTTGGCGCAGATCAGTTAACAAGGCTGGATCAATCTCGCTTCGGTCCCCAGTTATGATCGCGGCAGCAAAGGCCCCTGT
>CAZDXI010000124.1:5348-8461 GCA_964509095.1 uncultured Rhodobacterales bacterium | reverse complement strand
CCCAGCGGAATTGCTACGGGTCGGCCATTGCAGACCCACGCCCGGGATCAGAACCAATCCGTAGCGCAAAACGGCAAACACAAACCCTGTCAGCAACCCCATGTGCAATCCCGAAATCGCCAACAGATGCGCAAGGTTACTTGCGCGCAAGTCTTCAAGGGCATCTTGCGTCATGCCGGATCGATCCCCGGACGTGACCGCAGCCGCGAAACCGCCCGTGTCACCCGGCAGTCGTTCTCGCACATACGCGGACACACCCATTCGGATGTGGAAAATCCGCATGGCCAGAGTATCCAGCTGCGGTGGATCAGAGCGTAATAATGGGACTCGGGTGTAGCCGACTCCTCCGAGTTGCAGAAACCAGGAATGTCGCTGGAAATCAAAACCTCCCGGCTCAACAGGTCCACCGGGAGGTGAAACGCGCGCAGTGGTCATCACATAAGATCCCGGCACAGGCATCGACATCTCGGCCGCTTCTCCATGTAAGGAAATGCGTACGCGCGCGGGGGTCCGATCCGAGCTAATGCGGCCCATACGCACATGATCCAAAGTCACGCGCACCGCGTCAGATGCAGAGCGATCCAACCCAACAACCCGACCTTCAACAGGTCCGTAATAAGGCCAGCTCAGCACAGGGGCAGCCACGTCATGGGCGCGCCAGCCTGCCAGCGCAAACCCAGCTGCCGTCAAGGACACGGCAGATAACAGCAGCGCCGATGCGGTTCCTTTGATCCGCGACGCCAACAGCACGCATGCCAAAGCAAAGCCCGCAGAGCACCACAAAAACTGGACGGACGGCTCCACCCCTTGAGCGAAATACATACAGATCCCGATGCCCAAAAACACCGGTGTCCACGGGAACAAGGCCCCGCGCTGTGCTTGCAGAATATGGGCAAGACCATTGAGCGCGCGCATCTGCCTTGCTCCCCTCCTGAGCACTGGTTAGGAAGACCTGCGCCAGATTAGGCCGCTCATGGTTAACAAAGGTTGAAACTGACTGATATGACACGCCCCGTTGTTACGCGCATCGCGCCTTCGCCCACCGGTTTCATGCATATCGGTACCGCGCGCACGGCGCTGTTTAACTGGCTTTATGCGCGGGGACGTGGGGGTAAGTTCCTGCTGCGCGTTGAGGATACAGACCGCGCGCGTTCGACCCCGGAGGCAACAGAGGCGATCCTTGAAGGCATGCGCTGGCTCGGCCTTGATTGGGACGGTGATGTTGTTAGCCAGTTTGCCAACGCAGACCGTCATGCGGAAGTCGCGCAACAGCTTTTGGCGGACGGCAAGGCGTATAAGTGTTTCTCCACGCAAGAAGAAATCACCGAGTTCCGCGAAGCCGCGCGGGCCGAAGGTAAATCCACATTGTTTCGGTCTCCCTGGCGCGACCGCACAGATCATCCAGACGCACCCTACGCGATCCGCATCAAAGCCCCGCAAACCGGCGAAACCGTGATCAAAGATCAGGTGCAAGGGGATGTGACGATCCGCAACGACCAGTTGGATGACATGATCCTGTTACGCTCGGATGGCACGCCTGTTTATATGCTCGCCGTTGTCGTCGACGATCACGATATGGGTGTGACCCACGCAATCCGGGGCGACGATCATTTGACCAACGCTGCGCGTCAACAGATGGTCTACGAAGCGATGGGCTGGGACGTCCCCGTCTGGGCCCATATCCCACTGATCCACGGACCGGATGGGAAGAAACTGTCCAAACGGCACGGCGCTTTGGGGGCGCAGGAGTATCGTGATATGGGGTACCCGGCAGCCGGTATGCGCAACTATTTGGCGCGTCTGGGCTGGAGCCATGGGGATGATGAGTTCTTCACCGATGCTCAGGCGCAGGACTGGTTTGATCTTGATGGAATCGGCAAAAGCCCGGCGCGTTTCGACCTCAAAAAACTGGAAAACCTGTGTGGGCAGCACATCGCCGCTGCAGATGACGCTGCGTTGCAGCAGGAATTGGAAGATTTCCTTGCGGCAACCAACCAGCCTGCACTGACGTCGTCACAACAGGACACAGTTTCGCGAGCGATGTATTGCCTAAAAGAGCGCGCCAAGACATTCCCGGAACTCCTTGAAAAGGCTCAGTTTGCGCTTGCGTCCCGTCCAATCTCACCGGATGAGAAAGCCGCCAAGGCGCTGGATGCGGTACACATTGGTATACTGGAGCAATTGACGCCGCACCTGCAAACCGTTAATTGGGACCGAGCCGATTTGGAAGCTGCTCTGAATGCCTTTGCCGAAAGCCATGGGACCAAGTTTGGAAAACTTGCTGCTCCCTTGCGCGCGGCACTTGCAGGACGGGCCGTAACACCATCGGTGTTCGATATGATGCTGGTCTTGGGACGCGATGAATCCCTCGCCCGCATTGGGGACGTGGCCGGAAGTGCCTGAGACGATATCGTCGTTTACTTCCATGTAACACGTGCCTGCTAGCAAAGCTGAACATGTGGGCCGCAACGTCGTCCCGCATGTACGCCGTGAGGAAGGAAACAAGATGGCAGACTCAACAAAATCCGCAACGCTGAGCATTGGTGAAAACAGCTACGAGCTGCCAATTTACTCCCCGACCGCAGGACCTGACGTGATCGATATCCGCAAGCTATACGGCCAAGCGGGTGTGTTTACCTATGATCCCGGCTTCACGTCTACGGCCGCATGTGATTCCACGATTACATTTATTGATGGCGGCAAGGGCGAGTTGTTGCACCGCGGCTACCCAATCGACCAGTTGGCGGGAAAATCGCATTACCTCGAAGTCTGTTATCTGCTGTTGTACGGTGAATTGCCCTCAACCGCGCAACTGGAAGACTTCGAAGCCTCGATCACGCATCACACAATGCTGCATGAGCAGATGGTAAACTTCTTCCGCGGGTTCCGCCGCGATGCTCACCCCATGGCGATTATGGTTGGTGTGGTCGGCGCGATGTCTGCGTTCTATCATGACAGCACGGACATTAACGATGAACGCCAACGCGAGATTGCCTCGCACCGCTTGATCGCCAAGATGCCAACCATCGCTGCTTGGGCGTACAAGTACTCTATCGGGCAGCCATTTGTGTATCCGCGCAACGATCTGGATTACGCATCCAACTTCCTGCGCA
>CAZDXI010000124.1:5009-5338 GCA_964509095.1 uncultured Rhodobacterales bacterium | reverse complement strand
AACCCGTTTGCGTGCATCGCAGCTGGTATTGCTTGCCTTTGGGGCCCTGCGCATGGCGGCGCCAACCAAGCCTGCTTGGAAATGCTGAACGAAATCGGCACTGTGGATCGCATCCCGGAATTCATCGCGCGCGCCAAAGACAAAGAAGACCCATTCCGCCTGATGGGCTTCGGGCACCGCGTGTATAAGAACTTCGACCCGCGTGCGACGGTGATGAAACAATCTGCAGACGAAGTTCTGGAATTGCTGGGCGTTGACAACAAACCCATCCTGCAGGTCGCCAAGGAACTGGAAAAAGCAGCCCTCGCGGATCCGTACTTCGCCGAGAA
>CAZDXI010000124.1:0-4999 GCA_964509095.1 uncultured Rhodobacterales bacterium | reverse complement strand
GCTTGGTGACCCGGGCATGAAGATTGGCCGCCCGCGTCAGCTGTACATGGGTGACACTGCGCGCGACTACGTCGACATCGAAAACCGCTGATTGCGGCCCCTATGAAATTTAAGGCCCCGGCGTTCGCGCTGGGGCTTCTTCGTTTCTGATATGCGAACACTTCGGATGAACTCGGCGGAATGTTGAGTTTAAGGCGCGCAATCCGCGTGGAAAGTTGACCTCTGCCACCTCTCTTGATCCAATCGAACTTGGGTAACTGGGGGCTAACAAGATGTTTGGCTATACACTTTTAACGATACTTGGCATTGGCGTCATTTTGGAACTGTTCGGTGCGTTTGATGAAACCGACGGCACGGATCAAACCGGCACGGAAGACGCCGATGAACTGACCGGTAACAAAAATAATGATCGCCTGTTTGGCGAAGGCGGTAATGATCTTCTCGATGGAAACGCAGGCGCGGACTACATTCGAGGCGGCGAAGGCGATGATGTCGCGCGTGGCGAAGAAGGCAGCGACCGAATTCTCGGCGATGCGGGGTCCGATGTTCTTTTGGGCGGTGATGGGGACGATACCCTTCGCGGAAATCTGGGTCTCGACATTCTAGTGGGTGGCGAAGGCGACGACACCTTGATCGGCGACCGTGATGACGACTGGTTGCAAGGCGATGCAGGTGACGACAGCCTGAGCGGCGGCAATGGGGATGACACCTTGATCGGCGGTGAAGGCGCCGACAACTTGCAAGGCGGCAACGGGGATGATGCGCTGTTCAGCGGCAACGCACTGGCGACACCTTTGTCGACTGAAACAGAGTTTACAGACGCCCGAGACGACTTCAACGATGGGCTGGAAGTGACCTTCCCCAGCGACGAATTCTCCCGCAATCCAAGCGGTGATGAGGATGCGGATATCCTGGATGGTGGTGATGGCGATGACAGCCTGTTCCTCGCTCTTGGTGATACGGGACGTGGCGGCTCGGGTGCAGATACGTTCTTTGTCCACACAGATGCGGGCATAGGTGCGGCGGAGATCACGGATTTCGACCCGGATGAAGATGTGCTCGCCATTCTGAAAGCTGCGGATGCGCCGGATCCTGACCTGACAACACAGGACAATGGTGACGGCACGACCACGCTGCTGGTGGATGGGGAACCCGCCGCAACCGTGAACAGCGCACTCCTTGCGTCGGACGTGCGTATTGTCGAAACGGCGAGCTAGCGCTGCGGTCGACCGTAACAATCCTGCGTCTGGGGTACCCTTGGCGCAATACCCTTTTTGCGAGAACTATTCCCGGTTTTCGCTCTAAACTGTTTTTAATTCGAGGTTAATGCCGGGAAATGACTCCAGCTTAGTCACGGGTCCAAACATAAATGCGCTACAGTTGGTCGCTTTTTTCACCGCCAGCAAAAACAAAGCGGTGAGAAGAAGGAACCACTATGGACTCGATGACTTTCAACATTACGAACGGTGACGTGAATGTCTCTGTTACCATCATGGAACAAGCAGACGGATCGCTGAAGTTCGACCTGAACGTGCTGGACGACAGCGGCGTGATTGGCGACCTGAACGGGCTGTTCTTTGATCTGGTTGACGACAGCATTGCCGACAATCTGGTTGTCAGTGGTTCAGACCTGACCGGCGAAAACATTGATGCCAACTCCGTCACTAAAGTTGACGGGTGGAACAACGTGAACGGCGACGTCGCGAAAGAAGACGGCAAATTTGACGTAGGCGTTCAGTTCGGGACATCCGGCATGGCCAAGGACGACATCCAGTCCACAAGCTTCGTGATGTCCACAGCAGATGGATCCGCCTTAACGCTCGACGATATCGCGCAGCAGGACTTTGCCGTGCGTCTGACATCCGTGGGCGAAATCGACGGCGCGCGTAATGACTCCGTCAAGATCAGTGGCAGCTCTCCGGAAGCGCCTGTGGCCGAACCAGAGCCGGAACCCGAGCCCGAACCAGAACCCTGCGCCGTGGCCGAAGACGATTTTCTCTTCTCCACTTCCCAGAACGGTGTCGAGTTCTTCGGCTCTGAATTCCTTGGCATCGATGACATGGGTCAGCCGATCACATCTGTTCTGGCGAACGATATCAATGCGGACGGCTCACCTTACACCGGCGCGATTTTCACGGCCGAAGGCGTCGAAATTGTGGATCAGGCGACAATCACCGGCTCGAATGGCGGCCAGCTGATCGTATATTCCGACGGCTCTGTTGACTTCATTGCCAATGGGGATTTCGACCACCTAGTCGAAGGCGAATACGCCACGACAGTGTTCACATATGCCAATGATTGCGGCGACACCGCAGACCTGACAGTTCAGGTCGAATGGCAGGACGGCAATGGCGGTGGCGGTTTCGGCTTTTAACCAAAGCCACGTTTTCCCGACTACAAAACTGGCGCCCTGTCTGCGAAGGCAGGGCGTCAGTTAACGTTTTAGCGTCCCTCAAACTGCGCGGGGCGTTTTTCCATGAAGGCAATCACGCCTTCTTTGAAATCCCGGCTCTTGCCGCATTTCCCTTGCTCGCGTGCTTCCAAGGCAAGTTGTTCAGCTTCGGAATTGTCCCATGTGGCGCGAACCACGTTCTTGATTGCGCGGTAGGCCGCTGTCGGGCCATTGGCCAGATGCAACGCGCGTTTTGAAACGGTGTCATTGAACTCCGCATCTGGCACGGCTTCCCAGATGAGGCCCCATTCATCGGCTTGCCGTGCGCTAATTTTATCTGCAAACAAGGCAGCGCCCATCGCTTTGGCCTGCCCCATCGCGCGTGGCATGGTGTACGTGCCGCCCGCATCCGGGATCAGGCCAATCCGGGAAAAGGCCTGCAAGAAGTACGCATTTTCAGAAGCAATCACGACGTCCGCCGCCAGCGCGAGGTTTGCCCCTGCCCCAGCCGCCGGACCATTCACCGCCGCAATCGTTGGTACGGGGCAATTGGAAATTGCCTCCAGCATGGGCTGGTATTCATCGCGAAGCGTACGTTCCAGATCGAGGTTGGACGCGTTTGAACGATCCCCAAGGTCCTGACCGGAACAAAACGCTTTGCCTGCGCCTATGATCACCACCACCCGCGCGGTCTTGCCGGCTGCCTTCACCGCATGTGTGATCTCTGCCCGCATCTGAGTGGTCAGCGCATTCATCTTGTCCGGGCGGTCCAGCACGACTGTTGCGACGCCGTCCTTTTCGTCAAGTTTGATCGTTTCATAGTCCATGCGCTGTCCTCCGGAGCGTGTCACGTCTTTGATAGCAAAACCTGCGATATGGGAAAGAGGATCGCTGCGTCAGTCCTTGAGAATTTCGCGCAGCCGCGCTTCTTCTTCTGCGGTAAGACCGTCCGCACTGCTCTCTGGTTTTGATGACCGCGTGCGCAAATATGACCACGCCATCAGCGCGGCAATCAGTAGCATTGCCGGCCCGGCCAGCCAGAGCGCGAGCGTGCTACCTGTCTTGGCCGGGTTCATCAGAACAAATTCGCCGTATCGGGCCAGGAACCAATCTTTGACTTGCTGGTCGCTGGCCCCGCCTTCGATCAGTTCGCGGATTTGGCGTCGCGCGTCTTTGGCCCAGTCCGCGTTTGACGACGCAACAGCTTCGGATTGGCACTTCACACAGCGAATTTCGTGATCCAGTGCCCGCGCCCGTGATTCCAGCACCGGATCGCTCAGCATCTCGGAGGGTTCCAGCGCGAACGCCGCGCCCGCCAAGAGCCAAAGGGCGATCACGAGGCGTTTCATTCGGCGGCCACTGGTTTGGCTTGGGTTTTGCGCGCCCCGGCGGCGACACGGAAGCGGCGGTCACTTAGGCTCAGCAAGCCACCCAATGCCATCAGACCAGAGCCGATCCAGATCCAGTTGGTCAGCGGCTTGATATAGGTTCGCACAGCCCAGCCACCGCCCGCTTGTTCGTCACCAATCACGACATAGACGTCACGCGCCAGATTATAGTCGATCCCTGCTTCCGTCGTTGGCATCTGCGCCACCGGGTAGACCCGCTTTTCGGGACGCAATTGTGCGATTTCCTCACCGTCGTCCAGCAAAGTGATAAAGGCCATGGTGGAGAGGTAGTTCGGCCCCTCAATTCGGCGCACGTCATCCAACTGAATCGTATAGCCACCCACGTCATAGGGCTCACCCACCTTTGCGACGCGGATGTCTTCCTGCTGCCAGGAGGTTAGCCCGGCCACGCCCATCATTGTGATACCCAGACCGATATGCGCGGTTGCTTTGCCCCAGTCTGCACGCGGCAAGCGGAACAGCCGGGCCACGTTGCCCTGCTGTCCCGTCCGCGACCACAAATCGACCAGCGCACCCATCACGACCCATGCCGCGATGAAAATGGCGAACGGCCCGATGACGCTCTGCCCTGTCTGCATGGCCCAGACCAGCCCGCCAATGGCGATCGCCAGTAAGAACACATAGCGCAAGGCATGCACGCTCCGCCCCAACTTCGCCCGCTTCCATGACATCATGGATCCCACGGGCAGTATGAGGCCAAGCATTAGCATAAAGGGTGTGAAGGCCGCGTTAAAGAAAGGAGGACCTACGCTGAGTTTCCGATCAAACAACATTTCGGCCACGAGCGGCCACATGGTTCCGACGAACACCACAAAGCAGGACACCGCCAGCAACACATTGTTCGCCACCAGCGCGCTTTCCCGACTGACCATGCCAAAGACGCCTTTCGCCTCCATCGCACCCGCGCGGATTGAAAACAGGATAAGCGCCCCACCCGTGAAGAACGCAAGGATCATCAGAATGAACACGCCCCGTTCCGGGTCATTTGCGAAGGCGTGCACCGACGTCAGCAGGCCCGATCGTACGATAAACGTCCCGATCAAAGAGAACCCGAATGCGAGGATCGCCAGCAGGATCGTCCAGCTTTTCAGGGATTCCCGCTTTTCCACCACAATTGCGGAGTGCAACAGCGCTGCGGCTAGCAACCACGGCATGAACGACGCGTTCTCAACCGGGTCCCAGAACCAAAAGCCGCCCC
>CAZDXI010000123.1:0-8926 GCA_964509095.1 uncultured Rhodobacterales bacterium | reverse complement strand
CTCCGTATGCCCTTTTTGGCGGCCAAAGCCTTTGACCTCGACCACGGACAGGCCCTGAACACCCACATCCTGCAGCGCTTCCTTCACCTCATCGAGTTTGAAGGGTTTGATGATCGCTTCGATCTTCTTCATGGGTTGGCCTCCTCGCACCGTGTCGTCTTTCGGCTGAGCCAGACCACTTCCGCTCGAGGGCGTCTATCGGATAGGATGGATTTGCCCATATCCTGCGCGATTTGTGGGCGGGCGCGTCAGAAATTAGGCGTGTCGCACAAAATTTAGGCAGAAGGGAATGGCATATGGTTAATCACACGCCCATCACCGCCGCCGAGATGCGTGCCTTGGAACAAGACGCCATCTCCTCGGGTCGCGTCACCGGTCTGGAACTTATGGAACGTGCAGGTCAGGGCGTCGTTGAAGCCATCTTCGAGGAATGGCCCGAACTGGAGAATGGCTCCCGCCGTGCCGTCGTCCTCTGCGGCCCCGGCAACAACGGCGGCGACGGTTTCGTCGTGGCACGGTTGCTGAAAGATCAAGGTTGGGAGGTTGAGGCCTTTTTCTTTGGGAGCCCAGAAAAGCTGCCGCCCGATGCGCGCAGGAATTATGAGCAATGGCAGAAACTTGGCACGATCGCAGACATTGCCGATTTTCTGGACCGTCCCGGCAACCCGGAAACTGGTGAGGGAGGAGAACACGTCGTGATTGATGCTCTCTTTGGGACTGGCCTTTCGCGGCCGATACGCGGAATTGGCCTCGTGCTCCTTGAAGTTTGTGAGGCGCGCGCCGTTGGCGGTAGGTGCGCAAACCTGGAGCACCGGGTCGGCGACGCAGCACGCGTAGTATCGATTGATATGCCAAGCGGGATCTGTAGTGATAGTGGGCATATCATCATTTCAGAGGACTTCCGGGGCATGGCTGATGGTGTGGCCGCCGCACCGTCGATCAACGCAGACCTCACCGTCACCTTCCACCGTCCAAAGCTCGGCCACTACCTGGCCGATGGCCCCGAAGCCTGCGGCAAACTCGTCGTTAAGGATATCGGCCTATAACCCGCTTCATCTTGCCAAAAATATCCCCGCCGGAGGCAACCCGTATGACCCCACAAGACATCACCCGAGAGACACTGCCCGATCTCGCCAAGGGTCAGGGACACAAATACACCCATGGGCATGCGCTGGTTCTGTCTGGTGGCTTGGGCAAAAGCGGGGCCGCACGATTGGCCGCGCGGGCGGCGTTGCGCATCGGGGCTGGGCTCGTAACCGTCGCCTGTCCGCGCAGTGCGCTGGCCGAAAATGCCGCGCAACTCACAGCCATCATGCTGCGTGCGATTGATGGACCTGCCGGGTTAGAAGAAATGTTGGAAGACGACCGCGTGTCTTCCATGTGCCTTGGACCGGGCCTTGGTCTCACCAAAGCTACGGCTGATCTGGTGAAGGTCGCTCTTGATATCGGCAAGCCCACTGTTCTGGATGCCGACGGCCTGTCGCGCTTTGCCCGCGCGCCCGAGGCTCTTTTTGGCCTGCTGCATGACCGTGCTGTGATCACTCCGCATCTGGGCGAATTTCGCCGCCTGTTCCCTGATCTGGCTGATACACTTTCGGACCCTACAGATGTTGCGTTGCGTTCTGAAGTCACCAAAGCCGCCGCTGCGCGGGCTGGGTGTATTGTCTTGCTGAAGGGTGAACAGACGCTCATTGCCGCTCCGGATGGAACCTGCGCTGTTCATTCTGCGACAGGGGCGCGTGCCACGCCTTGGCTGGCGACAGCCGGGGCAGGGGATGTGCTGGCGGGCATGATCGCTGGTCTGCTGACGCGCGGAATGGCACCTTTTGATGCGGCCTGCGCGGCAACATGGTTGCATGTGGACTGCGCACGTCACTTTGGGCCCGGGCTGATCGCCGAAGACCTGTCAGAGCAGCTTCCAGTCGTGTTGAAGGACGTGTTGTCGCGTCAGGCCAACACTTCAGCCTGACGCAAAAGTCTTAAGCGACGGCGCGCACGGGCAGGGAGACTTCGCCCACACTGCCCAATTCCAGACCACCGGCATAGATCACGCGTGGGCGATCAAAGCTGAACCGCACGAGCCGCATGCGGCGTGGGCCGATATCGGTGATGAACTCTCCGTCCACCAGTTGTCCGGCAGTTGTCATCGCCTGACTTTGGCCAAACATTGCGCGTGCGCGCCAGTCGCGCACCAGCACAGGTTGATCAATGGGCACGACCACATCTTCGGCAGGGCCAGCCTTGCCGAAACACCCTTCACTAATGCGAATTGCGCGCGTGGAATAGGTCCCAGCCACAACGGCATCAACGCTGATCAAGCCGCCGTTTCGGGTGACGACCTTGTCACCGGGACACACAAATTCCGATGGGATTTCCCCTTCGGATGTCATGATTTTCACACCTACAGGGATGCCATAGCACAATTTTTGCGTGTTCGGAGCGGCGTTCAACCCGCTTGCAACACGCCAGACCGTTTTCGGTTTCATGGGCGTTTCGCTCGTTTATTTTCTGCCTCGTTCGGCAGGACAATGTGCCAGAGCACGCTGAATGTCGCTCATTTTGTGAACCCTGTGGAAAGAGTGTGGATAAGTTGTTGTATCCCTGCCACCCTAATCGATCCACGAAGCGCGCCATTTTCTACTCGCGCCCGCGGACAGGGTTTGCTATTCAGCCCCCGGAAGCGGATGTGGCGAAATTGGTAGACGCACCAGATTTAGGTTCTGGCGCCGCGAGGCGTGGGGGTTCGAGTCCCTTCATCCGCACCATCACCCCCGATAAAAACACAGACGTCCTGCGCGTATGCAATGCGTCGGCAGGATAGGTCACAAAAGGAAGTTACCATGACAGACCAGTTGCGCATCGCTCTTATTCGTGGGGATGGGATCGGAGTGGATGTTTCGGACGCAACAGTCGCAGTCGTGGAGGCCGCTTTGGCCAAGGTTGGCGCACCACCGCTGACCTATGAAGAGATTAATGCCGGGGCCGGGTACTTCGCGGAAACTGGCAAGGACATTGAACCGGGCGGCGAAGAACGTGCCGGTGACGCAGACGCGATCTTTCTTGGCGCGATTGGTCTGCCTTCGATCCGTCATGCGGATGGCACCGAAATCTCACCCCACTTACGCTTGCGGGATCGCTTTGGTCTTTATGCGGGTGTGCGCCCTGTGAAAGCCTATCCCAACGCGCCGCAGCGGCTCGCGGACCCACGCGCTGCAGGCATCGACATGATTATCCTGCGCGAATCTACTGAAGGGTTGTTCTACTCTGCTGCCGCGCATGGCCGCGCCGACATTCGCGGCGATGAGGAGGTTCGCGATACCCTGCGCATCACCCGGCCCACCACCGAAAAGCTGCACCATTTCGGCTTTAAACTGGCGGAACGACGCAAGGAACGCGGACGCCCCGGTCGATTGACCTGCGTAGACAAGGCCAATGTCTTTGCCTCTATGGCATTCTTTCGCAAGATTTTTGACGAAGTCGCCGCGTCCTATCCCGGTATTGAAACCGGTTATAACTACGTGGATGCCCAAGCGCTGGATCTGATCCGACGCCCTTGGGATTTCGATGTGATGGTCATGGAAAACATGTTCGGCGACATCCTGTCTGATCTGGCGGGCGGTCTCGTGGGCGGTATGGGCATGGCCGCTTGCGCCGAAATCGGGGATGAGGTCGGTTTGTTCCAGCCCGCACACGGCTCGGCCCCCGACATCATGGGGCAGGACAAGGCTAACCCACTGGCGGCGATCCTGTCAGGCGCCTTGATGCTGGATTACCTCGCCGAAAAGTCCGGGCAAACCGCCTTGGCAGATGCCGCAGGCCTGATTGATGGGGCCGTTGAGGCCGGGTTTGCCGCCAACAGCCTGCGCCCGATGGAATTTGGCGGCGACATGGGCACCAAGGCGGTCACGCAAACTGTCCTCGATCTGGTCGGATAGCGGTTCGGGCATGACGTCTCCGTTTCGCATCGCCATCGCCGGGTTCCAGCACGAAACTAACACGTTCGTTACGACCCCGACGGCCCTTGCGGATTTCGAACAGGCGGATAGCTGGCCAGCGCTGCTCAGCGACGAGGACGTGGTCACGCAGACCCAAGGCATGAACTTGCCCATCGCCGGGTTCGTCGCTGCAGCCGCAAAAATCGACGATATTGAGCTGAAACCCATTCTCTGGGCCTCTGCAGAGCCAGGCGGTTGCGTTACGGACCGCGCGTTTGAAACCATCGCGACCCGAATTTTGGATGCGGTGCAGGATGTGGACGCGGTCTATCTCGACCTGCACGGAGCGATGGTGACAGAAAGCCGCGCGGACGGCGAAGGCACGCTTTTGTCTCGCGTTCGCGCCCGGATTGGCGAAGAGCGTCCGTTGGTGGCAAGCCTTGATCTTCATGCCAACATCACTGATGCGATGGTTACAGCGGCGGATGGCATGACGATCTATCGCACTTATCCGCATATCGATATGGCCGACACTGGTGCGCGGGCCTTTGCCATGCTGGCAGGAATGCGAGATGGAACGCGCCCGGCCAAAGCATGGCGACAGGGCGACTACCTTGTTCCCCTGCATGCGCAACACACTGGCGCAGACCCTGCACGCGCTTTGTATCAGGCGGTCAAAATCCCGGATGGATCGGCAGACCTCGCGCTGGGGTTCACGGCTTCGGATATCGCGGATGCGGGGCCAGCCATTGTCGCCTATGCCGACACCCAAACGCAGGCGGACCACATTGCAGACCGCTTGCAGGACCAGTTGCGCGCAGCTGATGCGGCGTTTGAGTGCGCGTTACTAGAACCGGCAGAAGCCGTTGCCCAAGCCATGGCACACCCCGGCACTGTGGTAGTCGCGGATGTTCAGGATAATCCCGGCGCGGGGGCTTCTTCTGACACAACGGGGCTGTTGCGCGAATTGATTGCACATGGTGCTGGGGACGCGTTGCTCGGGCTTATGCACGATCCCGACCTTGCGCGTATCGCCCATACACATGGCGACGGCGCGCGCTTCGCGGCCCTAATCGGTGGCCGCGGCCCCGGAGATACGCCATTGCAGGCAGAGGTCGAGGTCGTACGTCTCAGCGATGGGCAATGTGTTTACACGGGCGAGATGTATGGCGGTGGTGTTGCGACCCTCGGCCCCTCTGTTGCGTTGCGCGTCGCAGGGACGGAGATCATCTTTGTCGTCACGTCCATCCGTAACCAGTGTCTTGATCTCGCGCAGTTCACCCATTTCGGGCTGGACCCGGCATCGGCCAGCATCGTCTGCGTGAAAAGCACCGCTCATTTCCGCGCGGATTTCGAACCCATTGCAGATCGTGTTCTGCTCACCGCCGCGCCGGGACAGTTCCCCTGCCGCTTGGACGAGGTCGACTATCAGAACCTGCGCCCCGGACTCCGTCGTATGCCGGGGATGACGGGTTAGCGCTCGAAGGTCACCGCCCCGTCGCAGATCGTCATGACGGCGTTTGCTTTGGTGAGATCTTTCGGCGCGAGTGTGCTCAGATCGCGGCTCATCACCACAATATCGGCGGCCATGCCCGGTTTGATCTGTCCTTTCTCTGCTTCGCTGAATTCCACCCACGCATTGTCGCGCGTGTAGCTGGCCAGCGCGTCATTCAGGCTTTGGGTTTGATCGATCCAGCCTTCGCCCAGATCCAGTGGCGCGCAAGCCGCCTTGAGCGTTGCCATGACTGAAACCGGGATCACCGGCCAATCGGTAGAAAACACGACCCTGGCTCCGCTGTCGCGGATCGTTTGCCAGGCGTACGCCCCTTCAATCTGATGTGGATGCAGGTACTTGCCGACAGCGCCGGGCGGGAAAATGTGCCCGGTTGGCGCGTGCCCCGGTTGCAGGGACGCAACAATTCCCAGCTTGGGCAGGCGTGGGATGTCATCAAGGTGAATGACCTCGATATGTTCGATGCGGTGGCGGCTGTCGCGCGCGCCATTGGCTGTTTGTGCGGCCTCCAGCGCGTCAATTGTGCGGCGCACACCGGAATCCCCAATCGCGTGCACGGCGATCTGGAAACCAAGGCGGTCTGCTTCTATGCAGCACGCCGCGAAATGGGCTTGGGTAAACACCTCATCCCCGCTGTTGTCATCGGCCCCCATCTCACCGGGGTAGGGTTGCAGCATCAACGCGGTGCCACTTTCGATCACCCCGTCGATGAACATTTTGACGTGCGACATGCGCACCTTGTCGCCCTGAAAGCGGGCGCGCATGGCCGGGGCTTCTTCGGCGATGCGGTTCAACGGGTCGGTGCCTTTCATGTGGAACGGCACGTTGCAGCGACAGGGCAGGCGGCCTTCGGCCTCCAATTCGCTTAGGAGTTCAAGCTGATAGACATTGCCATCCATCAAGTGCAGACCGGTGATGCCCTGTTCCGCGCAATGTGCCAGCCCGCGGGCGATGACATCCTTGTCCATGGCGCGTTCTTCAGGCGTCGCCGAAGGTTTGGGGTCGCGCCCCGTGGTCAGACCCAGCATTTCGCGCCCACCATGACGGGTCATATCCAGAATTGGGCTGTACGCTCCGGGTTCCAAAAGCTCGCCGCTTGCCAGTCCGTCCGCGCCCATGACAATTTCTGAACCTGCATCGACCTCACCGCCTTGCAATAGGCCAGTGGCTTCAAGCGCAGCAGTGTTGGCCCAGATGGTGTGGTGATCCGGCGCAAACAGCGCCAGCGGACGGTCATCGAGCACTGCATCCAGATCATGCCGCGTGGGCGTTTTGCCGGTGCCGAGAATGCCGTAATCCGCCATCACACAGAACACCATCCGATCATCCGGGTTTGCCTCGGCATAAGGGCGGATGGCGGCCTTCATCGCGTCAAGCCCGGTCACGCCATAGAGGTCGAGACAATCCAATTCCACAGAACCGCCGAACAGATGCACGTGGCTGTCAATGAAACCCGGCAGCACCGTTGCGCCTTTTGCGTCCACAAGACGTGTGTCCGGCCCCGCCATTGCGCGCACGTCTGCATCCGTTCCGACGGCTTCAATCTTGCCGTCCTTGATCGCCACCGCGCGTGCGTTTGGTGCCGCGTCATCAAAGGTTGATACGGCTCCGTTGTGGATGATGATGTCAGCGGTCATGGCTAGCTCTCTCACACAAAGAAAGCAGCCCCGCGCGGGTGGCGGGGCTGCTTGGGTCTGTTTACTTCTGAAGCTCAGTCCAGATCGCGGTATACATCTTGGTCGCCGCGGGGGAGCAAGTCTTGGCCACATAAGCAGCACCTTTGAGATCATCGGGGATGATGACCTCGGGTGCGGTTTTCATGTCCTCTGGCATGAAGGCTTCGGACCCTTTGATCCCGTTCGCATAGCGTGCAAACGATGACAGCATCGCGGCGTTTTCCGGGGCCATGATGAAGTTCAGGAAGGTCTTGGCTTCATCCACATTCTGCGCATCCGACAGGATTGCGGCGTTGTCCATCCAGACTGGGTACCCTTCTTGTGGGTACCCAAACGCGATGTCCTCGTTCTGCTCGCGCGAACGGAAGGAGGCCCCGTTCCAATTCACCCCGGCAGAGAGGTCATTTTTGGCGTATTTCTCGATGTTGCCGTAATCCATTGACAGCCAATGGGGCTTGGCGGCTTGCAGGATGTCGCGGACCTTTTTCAGAACCTCGCGATCCTCGGTACATTGCTCGCCACCCGCATACTTGATGGCCAGCCCCATGACGTCGCTCATTTCCGGAACGACGTTGATCTTGCCCTTGAGCTCTTCGGGCGGATCAAACACGACGGCGGCCGTGTTGATGTTTCCGCTGTAAACCGAGGTGTTTACCGTCAGCCCCACTGTGCCCCATTGCCATGGCACCGTGTATTCTCGGCCCGGATCGAAATCCACATCCACCCATTGCGGGTCCATGTGTTTGAAGTTTTCCATCTGGTTGGGGTTGGACTTCATCAGCAGCCCTTCGCCGACAAAGATCGGGATATATGTGCCGGACGGAACCACAATGTCGAACCCATGTCCGCCGGCCTTGATCTTGGCAAGTGCGGTGTCGTTGCTGTCGTAATCGGTGATCGTGACTTTGATGCCGGTTTCGGCCTCAAACTTTTCGATCATCTCCGGGGAGGTATAGTTGCCCCAGTTGTAGATATTCAGCTCTCCTTCGGCCATCGCCGGGCCTGCGAGCACAAGAGCCAGAGCGGTTAATGTCTTTTTCATGAGTATTCTCCCTTTGGTCTAGTTTCTGATTTTGCTGAGTAGTGTGAACGCGATCACCATAGTGATCGAAATGCCCAGTAGGGCGGTGGAAATGGCGTTGATTTCGGGGGTCACGACGCGGCGCAACTGACCGAGCATATAGGTGGGCAGCGTATCCTGCCCGGCGGATTTCACAAACTCGGTGATCACCACATCGTCCAGAGAGATCACAAAAGCCAGCATTGCACCTGCCAGAATACCGGGCCACAACTGGGGCAGAGTGACCCAGCGAAAGACCTGAAACGGCGTTGCGTATAGATCTGCCGCTGCCTGTTCGAGGCTGAGATCCATGCCCTGAAGTCGCGCCCGGATCGGCAGATAGGCGAACGGAATGCAAAACGCGCTATGCGCAATGATCAGGTAGAGCAACCCGGTATAGCCCGTGGCAACCTTGATCATGGCAAAAAAGATCAGCAGGGCAACGGCAGTCACGATCTCTGGCACCATCAGGGGCTGGTTGATCATCGCAAACACTGTCGTCTGGCCGCGGAATTTCGGCTGACGCGTTGTCGCGAGGGCTGCAAGGACCGCCAGCGTGGTCGAGATCAGCGCCGCCCAGAACGCAATGATAAGAGAGCGCACGGTGGCCTCTTGCACCTGCTCGTTCCCCCAAGCCGACACATACCAGCGCCAAGAGAACCCTTCCCAGATCGCGATCGAGGTGCCCGCGTTGAAGGAATAGACCACCAGCAGGATGATCGGCATATAGAGCATTAAGAAA
>CAZDXI010000122.1:4824-8977 GCA_964509095.1 uncultured Rhodobacterales bacterium | reverse complement strand
AAAGCCGAGCGAGCGGAAGGCGTAGGATTGAACGGTCTCCCAACAACTCATGTTGCTGATCCTGGGAAAAAGTTGACAGCTGTCAACTTGTTGAGCGTTAACAGTTGGTTAACCAAGCGCACGATGGGGTTTGTGCTGCGCGACCCGAGGGTTGTGGCAGGTGTGAACAGGACCTTAACGCAGCGCGCGGTGAGCGGGTAAAAACGGCTCATGCGGTCAACCCTTTGCGCTGGGCTTCGCCACCGGAGGTGGCTTGGCCATGGGTCAGACGCGCCATGAGACGGTTCAGCAACTTCTCGGACGCCCAAGTCATCAACAGGTAGAAGACGAGCAGCGCAAGGAAGTACCACATGCGCCAGTCTCCATGCGGATAGGCGGTGAATTGCGGGGTTTTGGTTCCGCCCAATTCGCGCGCCCAATAGACGACGTCTTCGATGCCCAACAGGAACAGCAAGGGCGTCGCCTTGATCAGGATTTGCCACAGGTTCGACAGGCCGGGCAGCGCATAGACCCACATCTGAGGCACCTGAATGCGCCAGAAGGTCTGGCGCGGCGTCATGCCATACGCCTCGGCGGTTTCGAGTTGCGCGCGCGGTACGGCTTGCAGAGCACCGTAAAGCACGTTGGCCGCGAAAGCACCAAAGACGATGGCAAAGGTGATAACGGCAAGAAAGAAGGAATACGTCTCGTGCACCCATTCGGGGGCGGAGCCAAGGGGCAGCTTGGCCTGCTGACAGACAATGAAATCAGAGCCTTGGCGGATCGGGTCGGTCCAATTCGGACAAAGCGTCTTGTGCCGGATCCATTCAAATGCCTGATCGAGTGCGATCACAAAGAACAGGAAAAACGCGATGTCCGGGACGCCGCGCACAATCGCGATGTAAAGCCGTCCGAACCAGCGGATCGGGGCAAAGCGCGCGCGCGCGGCCATTGCACCGAAAAAGCCGAAGGCGAGCGCAACAGGCGCGGTGATGGCAAGGATCAGAAGCACCTTGAAAAAGGCGTTGTAGAACTGAAAATGCACGCCCGTGGTCAGATAACAGCTGAGCCATCTGACCCCTTCTAGGGTTTCCGGTTCTGCGCAATAGCTAAAAATGGCACGCTCCCGCGGTCACGATTGTCACGCAGCATGCGCTGCCGTGTCCAAGCGGTAAACCGTCCTTGCGCGTGATACCAGTGGGAGTTTTTGCGATACTACCATTGCGAGTATTGCGTGTGATGGTGCTCGCATAGCGTGTTTTCTGCGATCTGGCAAGACGACCTAAGCGTGTATTGATTGGAGGTGCATGCGACCCACTAAGCTGCCTTGTACTCTTTTTGGTGAGGAATTTTCTAATGCATGTACATGGCACTCCGGGCAACGATACGTTGTCGTTAACCGCGTCAGGCGGTATTTTCTCCTATGGTGGAAACGATACTTTGAACGTGACCGCGACGCGGTATTTCACACAAATTCACACCTATGCGTCCGACGGGGACGATGTGACGAATTTCGGATTTTCCGGGATCAGGCCGCGATGGCAAGACGGCGAATTGGTGACGTATTCCTTTGGCCATCACTCGCGTGGCGGGCTTGGTGCGGATGTGTTCAACTTCACGAACCTGAACCAGTTCAGCACGGTTGCGGGACAGACTGCGACCATTGTGGGCCGGATCGAGGATTACAATCATTCCGAAGATACCATTCAGATCAACGGATCGGCGATTAACCTGAACAATCTGCCGTCCAATGTGCGGCTCGTGGCCCATAACGGGGACGCGGATGATGCCAACACCTATGCCCAGCAATGGCTGCTGATCGATACGGGCGCGGGTCATATCTTTTACGCGTTGGAAGGCGCGCGGGTGGATATGGATGGTATGGGGGGCGCGAACTCGAACGATCAGGAGGCGCATTTCATCCACGACATCCCGAACCTCAACACGCTTCAGGATGTGGCGTTCATTGATCAGAAGAACTATGTGCCCGCCGGATTTGCCGCCGGGGCAGGTGGCGTGTTGATCAATGACGATGACAAGAACGCAGCGGACGTGAATGCCCAGATCAACGGCACGGCGTATGTCGATATGATTGCCGCCGGGCTGAACGACGATACGGTGCGCGCCGGGTCTGGTAATGACCGGGTCTGGGGCGGCAGCGGGCATGACCGGGTGTTTGGTGATGATGGCGATGACCGGCTCGAAGGCAATACCGGCAATGACTACGTCTATGGCGGCAATGGCAACGACTTCGCGTATGGCGGTCATGGCAATGACCGGGTCTATGGCCAGAACGGCAATGATCGCGTGTATGGCGATGACGGGTCTGATTATGTTTATGGTCAGGATGGCAATGACCGCGTCTATGGCGGTACCGGCAACGATTACCTCTATGGCGGCAATGGGGTTGATCGGCTTTATGGTCAGAACGGGAACGACTATTTGCGCGGCGATAACGGGAACGATTTCCTGTACGGCCACAGCGGCAATGACCGGATGTTTGGGCGCAACGACAACGACTATTTGTCGGGCAGCTCCGGGAACGATCAGTTGTTCGGTGAAAACGGCGAGGATCGGCTGTATGGCGGGTCCGGCAATGACTATCTGCGCGGCGGGGCGGGCAGGGACACGGCCAATGGCGGCTCTGGGTCAGACCGATTTGATTTCCGCACGGGCGATCTTGTCTATTGGTCCCAGACATCGGGCGCAAATTCGGCCGAGCGTTCGCTGGATCTGGACCTGATTGAGAGCTTTGCGATCGGGCAGGACCGGATGGATTTCCGCAACTTCTCCGGGGTGGACAGTCGGGCCGATCTGAAGTCCTGGAAAACCACAATCGACGGGGATGTGCATTTCACCGTTCAGGTGCGCGCCACCAATGAGCGCATTCTGGTGGATGTGGAAGATACCGTTGAGTGGAACCAGTTCTTCGTGGACTCGAACTTCTACTTCTGATCGGCGTCAGTCGAAATGCACGCGGTCCCCAAGCAGTCGAACAGCGCTGAGCCCATCGCTTTCGGCAGCAGTCAGGGGGCGCGTGTCTTCAAACGTCAGACTGTCCGGGCTTTGGATGTTCAGGAAGTCGATGGCGCTTTGATGCGCAAGCGCTTCGTTCTGGGCAGGCACCGCAAGGGCGCAAAAGTAGCCGGACCCCGCATCGGAGGGCGTTGCAAACGCGACGCGGCAAAGAACGGCGTATCCGGGAATGTGCATGGGGGCTCCGGGAGTTGGGATGGGCGGTGGCGCCCATCCCGCGTTATGTAATCAGTACACAGTTGCGGTTTCGCCAAACCACTTCTTGATCATCTCGTTCAGGGAACCGTCGTCCTTCATGGACGTGATCGCCGCGTCGAACTTGGCACGCAGTTCACCATCGGATTCCCGCAGGCCCATGCCAACACCGCCGCCAAGCTGAACATCTTCGCCGACGAACATCAGCTCACCACCGGATGCTTCGACGAGCGGCACAAGGTAGTCTTTGTCCGCGAACACAGCGTCCGCTTCCCCGTTACGCACAGCGGCGACGGTTTCTTCGGGCGTTGCGAATTCAACGAGGGTCGCGCCGGAATCGGCGACGTAACCGGCCTGGATCGTCGCCGTTTGTGCGGCGATCACACCACCAGAGAGGTCAACTCCGTCGCCGGCAGCGACATAGGCCGAGGCGGCAGGCGGGATATAGTTTTGAGTGAAATCAATGACTTCGTCGCGCTCGTCGGTGATCGACATACCGGCGATAATAGTGTCGTAGTTTCCGCCGACGAGGTTGGGGATGATGCTGTCCCAATCGTTCTTGACCCATTCGCAGGTCAGTTCGGCGCGTTTGCACAATTCGTCGCCAACTTCGCGTTCGAACCCGTCGATTTCTCCGGCGTCGTTGATAAAGTTGTAGGGAGGGTACGCGCCTTCCGTGCCCATGCGAATGGTTTTGCCGTGGCCATCGGCAAGTGCCATGCCAGCGGTCAGTGCCAATGCGGCCGTGGTCAGGATCAGAGTTTTCATGAGTGTTTTCTCCGTTAAGGTTACTGAGTGTTAAGGTTAACAGCTGTTAAGGTTGCTGAGTGTTAAGGTTACCGGGTGTTAAGGTTAACGCAGGTTAGGGTTAAGCGCGGTTAAGGTTAATGCCGATTAGGGTTAACGGCCACTGGGGTTTATCAGCATTAACGCAAATCGGTGC
>CAZDXI010000122.1:0-4724 GCA_964509095.1 uncultured Rhodobacterales bacterium | reverse complement strand
GATGTTAAGGTTAATCGGCATTAAGGTTAATCCGCGTTAAGGTTAGTTCGCATTAAGGTTAATCCGCATTAGGGTTACTGGTGGTTAAGGTTACCGGCCGAGCGGTGAGGACGCAGAGCGGAGCGTATGTTTTCCAAGTCCTCTCAGACTGATCTGTCTCTGGAACGCGTGAGGCGTAAAAAGGGTCCGTCAAAGTTCGTGTGTCTGTTTGCATGGCACGACCAAAGATACTCACGGGGTATGGCTTGTTGCGGACAGGAAGCCACGCAACCGCTCGGATTTCGGGGTGCCGAACAAGCGAAGCGGAGGGCCTTCTTCTTCGATCAATCCCTGATGCAGGAACACCACATGATCGGACACATCGGCCGCCAAATTCATGTCATGGGTCACGATCATCATCGTGCGCCCTTCATTGGCGAGATCCTTGATCACGCGGATCACCTCCTGTTCCAGTTCGGGATCCAAAGCAGAGGTGGGTTCATCAAACAACAAGGCCTCCGGTTCCATCGCCAAAGCGCGCGCAATCGCGGCGCGTTGCTGTTGTCCACCGGATAGTTGCGCAGGGTACACGTCGCATTTGTCGCCGATCCCAACCTTGGCGAGATAGCCCCGCGCGGCCTCTTCAACCTCGGCCCGCGGACGCCCCAGAACGGTCAACGGGGCTTCCATGACGTTTTGCAGAATAGTCATATGGGACCACAGATTAAACTGCTGGAACACCATCGACAGGTTTGTCCGAATGCGCAAAACCTGTTTGGAATCTTTGGGACAACGGGCGTGACCTGTTCCTTTCCACACAACCGGTTCCCCTTTGAAGCGGATGTCCCCTTGTTGGCTGTTTTCCAGCAAGTTGCAGCAGCGCAGAAGGGTTGATTTGCCGGACCCGGACGAGCCAATCAGGGATATGACATTGCCCTTTGGTGCGGTGATGCTGACGCCTTTGATCACCTCCAGCTCGCCATAGGCTTTGTGTAGGTTGTCGATTTCTATGACCGGGGTCGTGTCGTTCACGGGCAGCTCGCATCACTTGATGACGCGAGATAAGGCAGCCAAATGCACCGATTTGCAAGGGGATTCCTGTATGTGACGTATGGTCAGCGGTACGTAACCGGCGCGATGTCTTCGGGTGCCGCAGGATTGGGCACAGCGAGGTAGGCGGTCGACGGAATATCGACGAGCCCTTTCAGGCGAAGATCATGCGCATCATCAGAAGAAAGCCCTGTGATCGCGGTACGGATTGCCACGCGCAACTGATCTGCGTCGCTGTTGGATGCGGTGATGTAAGGCAAGCCAGGTGTCGGTTCGGTCCGATCCAGCGTGTGAAGCTGGGCTATGAAATCCGGATCAGTCGCACCAAGAAGCAAAAAGGTCACCGCATCGATGGCTGCGAAATCCGCATCCCCCCGCGCAACCATTGTAGCGGAGTCCAAATGGCTGCCCGTTTGCGTCAACCGACCCGGAGCGATACCCAGACCCAACATGTGCTGCATTGGCGCGGCCCAACCGGATTGGGACAAAGGCTCGTTGAACGCGAAATGCGCGCCATCAAAGCTGGCAAGCGCAAGGTCACGGTTCTTGTGGGACGTCAGAAAAACGGAATTGTAATAGCCCGGAGGACAGCCCGATAGGTCATAATCCGGCGTTCCCACCAGCTGCACCTGCCCATGAAGCCGCGCACGGTAAGGGTATCCACAAGTTTGGGACAACAAAAGCTCAGGGCTTTGCCAGATGTCCCAGAAATTGCCACCCCGCGTCAGGTGCGAAGGGCCTTGGCCCAAAGCCGCGCGAATTGCGTGCCAAAACCGATCATGGGCACCCTGCAGCTCGGGCAGGTCATACATGCCCAGATGGGCAATCATCCCCGCGCCTCAACCCGTTTGCGCGCCAGATTGCTGTCCATGTCTTCGATCCCGAGAAGGCCCGCGACAAGACGCATCAACGCGTCTTCTTCATCAGCACGGTCGCCATCGGCAAGGACCACGGACCAGAGCGCCTCGATCACCGACAGGCGGTCATCATAAGGCACAGCCTGTTTGATCGCCCGGGTAAATCGCTGGGTGTCGGGGGCTTCGGTTTCGAGCACTTCTGCATCTGCTCGCAAGGCGGCCATGGCCGCAGCGTCCAGACTATAGCGCGCGGACATGGCTGCATCGATCTGGGCGATTTCGGAACTGGCATAGTGCCCGTCCGAGCGCGCGACCCGAACCAGAAGGGCGGTTAGGGCCAGCCGGGCATCAGAATCGGGCAAAGGGGCGGGGTCGGGCGCGGTCAGGCGCTTGAGGAAATCTGCAAACATATCCGCGATATAAGGGCTTTAGGCGGCGCCGCCAAGCGCTGCAGCGCGGGCGAAGGCGATGTCATCGGCGCTGAGGCCCAGATCGACTTCGATCTCTTCCAGCATGGCTTCTTCCAACTCGTGACGTTCCCCGTCCGACAAGGCGACTTGCCACATGGCTTTCGCCAGCGCGGTGCGTTCTTCATGGGACACTTCATCCCGCAGGATCTGGGTGTAGGTCGCACGGTCCGCGGCATGGAGTTCGAGGTCTGTGCAAGTGGCGCGCAGTTTGGCGGCCTCGATCGGGTTGATCTCGAAGGTGGCGGACAGGATCGTGTCGATCGCGGCCACTTCGGTCTGACGGTAGGTCTGGTCTGCGAGAGCCACCCGCACCAGCAAAGCCCCAAGGGCAAGCTGGCTGTCGGGTTGCGGCAAGGGGGCGGGCGCGCTGGGTTTACGCGGAAAAAGTCTGCTCAACATGAGGTCATGTTAACCAAGTTGCGGGGGCATGCCAAAGCGCAAATTGTCGATGGCAAGACCTTGCGGATCATTGTTGGTCAGAACGAAACCGGCAATGTCACGCAACCCATCCTGCCGCCAGAAGCCCAGTGACACGCGCCCAAGGTCCGACACACGCATGTCATGGATCAAAGACCCATCCCGACGCAGGAACTGGATGCGGGCTGTTCCGGCTTCCCCGCCCAGTACCTGAAAGCTGAGAGCAGATTGATCACGATCAAACAAAACGGCAATAGCGCCTTCGCCTTGCCCGTGCACACGGGGATACCCCGCAGGGCCATAGCCGTTGATGATGTTGCTGCCCGCCAAATGCACAACCGACAGCGTTTGGCCGGGGGCACCGGGTTGCAGGCTCAGGGGGCCAATGGCCGCACCGTTCACAGTGTCAAAATCGCCATCCGCACCAATGTCCTGCCCAGTGAAGCTTTCGGCAAAGCTCGCCCCGTCCAGCGCCAGAGTATCATCAATGAGATGGCCCGGGTCCCAACCCGACGGCATATCGTCAAAGGTGATGAGTTCGACGAGGTTGAGCGTTTCTGGCTCGACCAGACATACAGGCTCGGTACAGGCCAGAGCGGGCAAAGGCAAAAGGGCAAGGAGACATGAACGCCACATAAGCAAAGCCTAACATAGGTCGAGAATTTCCCAAAAAGGAATTCGCGTTCAGGTGGCGGGAGTGGTTGCCTGCTGATCGGTCAGCGCGTAGCCCCAGAAGCGCCCCTTCACCATCCAACTGATTCCAAACGCATAAAGTGCGACGGCCTCACACCAGAGGGTCAGGCGATTGGGGTCCCACCAGTCGAGAGTTTGTCCGGTGATGGCCTCATATGCGATGCGGGCGACAACGGCGAGGACCATGACAACAATGGTCCAGCCACAGATGCGATAGATCTGGTTGCGCGTGCGTTTGACGTCCGTGAGGGTGCCGTCCTTGGTGCGGTCCCGCTCCGGGTCCTCCCGCGTGAAGACGACCAGAGCGAACCACGCCAGCACCGAAAACAGGATCAGCGCGGCGATGGCATGCAAAGTTCCTGCGAGAGGGAAGAGAGAGAAGTAGGCTTCTGTGTCAGCGGGAACAACCAAGGCAATCTCTCCGGCGTCTGATCGGGTGATATCGGCAAAGATCCGACCTTCCCAAGCGGGCAGGGTGCAGCCCGGTTCGCTGGTCGGCAAAAGTGCGATGGCCCATGTGATCGGTCCTGCGAGATTGGCAAGCAGGCGTTCACCATCGGATTGGCCGCGCCAGACCAGCAGATAGGATCCGATAAAGACCAGACAGCCGATGAACACGCTGCCCCAGAACTGCGCATAGTAGAAATGCGAAATGGATTGGTAAAAGCAAGTGCTCAGGAACACACCGGCAAAGATCGCAAAGGTGGGCAGCGCAAAGGAGACAAGGCCAACCAGAAAGGCGAGGCGCTGCTGATCAATCTGATCTTCGGTGCTAAGATTATATTCCGGGCGGTACTTTTGCTGCGCGGATTTCACAATTCTGTTGAGCGGGTCCATGACGGGTCTCCCAATGGTTCAACCGACAGTGGACCAACCTGCCACACGCTGCCAAGCAAAACATGAACGCACCGCGCGGTGCCACCCGGGGCACTTTCTGGAAGAAGAAAACGGGTCAGAAAATTTGGAATGTCCTGTGGCGCGTGGGGCGGTTCGGCTCAGACCAGACGGGAGTTTTCTTTGGCTGCCCGAACAAAGTCACGGAACAGGGGATGGGGTTCAAACGGCTTGGACTTCAGTTCCGGGTGGAACTGCACCCCGATGAACCAGGGGTGATCCGACCATTCCACGATCTCTGGAAGACGCCCATCAGGTGACATGCCGGAAAACCGCAAACCGGCTTTTTCCAACTGTTTTCGATACTTGATGTCCACCTCGTAGCGATGGCGATGGCGTTCATCAATCGCGGTCGTGCCATAGA
>CAZDXI010000121.1:5629-9028 GCA_964509095.1 uncultured Rhodobacterales bacterium | reverse complement strand
AACTTTGGCAGAACACGGATGCTTACAAGAACGAAGTCTACATCCTGCCCAAGCATCTGGATGAAAAGGTCGCGCGCCTGCATCTGGATCGTATCGGCGTCCGTCTGACGGAACTGGATGCGGAACAGGCCGCCTATATCGGTGTGAAGCCGGAAGGCCCGTTCAAGCCAGAACACTACCGGTATTGATGGAAGGTGCGTGACATCACGCACCCTACGGCATGACCGGATATCGCAACAAAAGCCGCCTCGCCCGTCTGGCCGGGGCGGTTTTTTCTTTGCTGACTCTGCTGTTTCTCATCGGGGTTGGGTTGGTGATGTATCCCGGCAGTCCGCTTCCGAATGCATGGAACCCGCGTGTCCCGCTGGACGTTACGGCTCCGGTGAACCCGGTCACGCGCTGGAAATACCTTGCCGCACTTGGAGATGGGGAGACATGCCGCGCGGCGCTGGGCTCTTATGCAAACTTCGCGCCTTTGCCGGACTTCGAGGCGAGCGAACAATGCCATATCCGGGATCAAGTCGCCTTGCGTGGTCTCGGCGGCGCGCGCGTGACAGAGGTGAACACCCGTTGCCAGACCGCGTTGCGCATCGCGATGTGGATGCAACACGGTGTTCAACCAGCCGCGCAAGAACTGCTCGGCCAACCCGTCGCGCGCTTACATCACCTGTCGAGCTACAATTGCCGCGCTATGCGCACCGGACGTGGAGAGACCACGCGGATGAGCACGCATGCCACCGCAGAGGCCATCGATATCACTGGTGTGACGCTGGAAAACGGCGCCCGATTGCGACTTTTGGCCGATTGGAACAGTGAAGATGCCGCGCGGCGCGACTTTCTGCGTGCTATGCGGGCCAGCGCGTGTCGCTGGTTCCGCACGACTTTAAGCCCCGATTACAATAGGTTGCATGCGGATCATTTTCACCTGCAACACACTGGTTGGGGCACCTGCCGCTAAGGGGAAAGTCTTCGGTATTTTTTCCTTTGTTTCGGCCCAATTAGCCTTTAGATTCCCGCACAAGGTCAGCAATGGCCAACGTCCAAACTGGGAGAGTAAATATGGGCAAACGTGACGATTTGATCGCGCAGTATGCAGATGATCTGAAAAACAAATGCGGCATGACGCCGGACATGGACCTTCTGACGAAGGTAACCATTGGCTGTGGCCCCGCGATCTACAATGCGGATGCCTCAACAGTGGCTGGGTCCCAAGCGGCTGAGCTGGAAACCGTGAAGAACAACTTCCTGATCGGCAAGCTGGGTCTGGCAGACGGTCCGCAGTTGATGGAAGCGATCAATTCCGTGATCGAAACCTATGGCAAATCCGAGCGCAACAAGTACCGCGCCGTTGTCTACTACATGCTGACCAAGCACTTCGGTAAGGAATCCGTCTACGGCTAAGCCGGGCTGACGCCAAATCGAGTTTAATTTTAGAGGCTTCTCATTTGCATGAGGAGCCTTTTTTCGATAACTTCAGGTTGAGCGGTCAGAAGACCGGTTCCTAGATTCTTCGACACGTGTGGTGGTGAAATACGCGTGGGGTGAGTGAGGGTTCCGGTCGGGGTGGTCGGGACCCTTTTCCATTTCAGAACAGCGTCAGAACGATCCCAATGGCCGTACAGCCGAGCGTTGCGTAGCCACCGTCAATCAGGATCAGACGACGAGACCGGCCCGCAAACATGTAGAACGTCGCAATCCACGGCGTGACAAGGAACAATCCAATCCCCAGCCCGGACAACAACCCTTTGCCCAGCGTATCAATCGAGCTGAGCACAAAGACGTGGCGCATCATGCCAGCACAGACAATCGCACCAATCAGGCCAGTGATGTAGGGCAGAGGATTCGCGTTGTTCGCAGGTTTCCCGTCCGCGCCAACCGCAACGCCAGAAGCCTCCATCCATTGCTTGGACAAAGCCATATACCAGACCGCGCCCACTGCGAATGCAGCGAGTCCGGCGATGACCACATGCAGGAAATCCATGACGTCGCTCCCGTTGATTCGGCGCAGAGACTGCCGCAGATCGCAGCAAAAACCTACAGTTTTGTCTGACCGAGGGTAAGAACCACATCCCATTCAGCCCGCGTGACGGGCTGGACAGACAGGCGCGAGTTGCGCACCAGAACCATGTCAGACAGGCGTTCGTCCTGTTTGATCGTATCGAGAGACACCGGCTGCGCCATGTCCGCGACGGCCTTGATGTCGACGCACTCCCAACGGTCATCATCCGTGGTGCTGTCCGGGTGTGCTTCGGCACAGACTTCGACGATGCCAACGATCTCGCGGTCTTTCTGAGAGTGATAAAAAAACCCAAGGTCCCCGACTGACATCTCCCGCATGAAATTGCGCGCCTGATAATTGCGCACGCCGTCCCATTCCTCGCCAGCGTCGCCTTTTGCTTTTTGCTGATCCCAGCTCCAGGTGGAGGTTTCGGATTTGAATAGCCAATACGCCATAACAGAGCCTTTCTATTCTTGTTTGAGCGGACGAGAGAGGAGCACTTGCAACGCCGCCTCCACATCTGTGCGCCCTGAAACCAGATCATCCACTGCACGCGACACAGGCAGGTCCAGCTTATGTTCGCGGGCAAGGCGTGTCACAGCTTGGGCAGTTGAAGCGCCTTCCACGGTGACCGAAGGGTCGAAATCCACAGCACGCCCAATTGATAGACCGTAACTGTAATTGCGCGATTGCTCGGAACTGCAGGTCAGGATCAAATCACCCAGCCCGCTTAGTCCCATCAGGGTTTCCGGTTGCGCCCCAAGGACAGACGCCAGTTTCTGTACTTCGGCAAAACCGCGTGTGATCAGGGCCGCACGCGCGCTTTCGCCAAGCCCGGCACCGATGCAGACACCCGCCGCGATGGCGATAACGTTCTTTAATGCGCCCCCAAGCTGCGCACCTGTCACGTCCGTTGTGCGATAAATCCGCAAACTTGGTCTGGTGAGAGCCTGCTGTAGCTTGGCCGCATCTGCATCGTCTTGGGTGGCCAACGTCAAAGCAGTAGGCAATCCGCGTGCGATATCTGCCGCGAAGCTTGGACCGGTCAGAACCCCGGCAATGGCACTGGGAATGTGATTGGCGATGACTTCTGCCGTACCTTTCAACGTGCTCAGATCAATCCCCTTGCAACAGGCCAGCAACGCTTTCTTAGACAGGGCCTCGCGATGAAGATCAAGGTACCGTCCAAGCTGTTGCGTGGGTACGCACAGCAACACAATCTGAGCGTCCGATAGTACCGACGCATCAGCCGTGGCGGTTATTTCATCAGGAAGTTTTGCGCCGGGCAGGCGGGTGGGGTGCGCCCGCGTTTCGTGAACGTTTGCCATCACGGTTGCGTCCCGACCCAAAAGAGCAACTGGTTCCGAGCCGCTCAATGCGATGGCCAAGGCCGTGCCAAA
>CAZDXI010000121.1:0-5529 GCA_964509095.1 uncultured Rhodobacterales bacterium | reverse complement strand
CGCGGGATGTGACGGGGCATCTTCCAGATAAACAGACAGCGCACGCGCGGCTTTTTGGGTCAGCACATCCGTCACCGCCGCCTGAAACCCAGCGCATATGTCCGACTGATCTTGCCGATAGAGGCCGCCTTGCTCTGAGATCAACGCGTCACGAACACGCAGAACGGCGGTCTTGAGGCCAGAGAACGACAGGTTGCAATCTGCACGATCCAGCAAAGGACGTGGGAACCGGAATCGCGCTCCGTCACCTGATCGCGCGGCGGTTTCTACAGACGGTCCACCCGGTTGCGGCAATCCAAGGAGCCGCGCAACCTTGTCAAATGCCTCCCCCGGTGCGTCGTCGATCGTGCCACCAAGCCGCGTGAATTCCACAGGGGAACGCACCAAAAGGAACTGGCAATGACCACCCGACACCAACAGCATCAAATAGGGATAGGCCACGCCGTCTGTCAGACGCGGGGTCAAAGCGTGTCCAGCAAGGTGATTGATGCCGTAAATCGGAAGGTCGGCAGCAGCGGCCAACCCTTTGGCACACATGACACCAGACAGCACGCCTCCGATCAATCCCGGCCCCGAGGTAACGGCAATCGCGTCGATATCAGTCAAACCTTGGCCCGCGTCGGTCAGTGCGTTTTGTACAGCGACATCGATCTTTTCAGCATGGGCACGGGCCGCGATCTCCGGGACGACGCCCCCAAAACTGGCGTGCAGGTCGGTCTGGCCGATGACAACCGAAGACAAAACCTGCGCCGCCTGACCGGGCACGCCACGGATCACAGCGGCGGCGGTATCATCGCAACTGCTTTCGATCCCAAGAATGGTGCGCGTGTCGGTCATAACCTGTCCAAGTTGCACGGGGTTGTCTGGGCAGGTAACACCGGGATGCGCCCCAAACAATCCCGGAGCCTTATGTCACTGACCCGCGCCACGTTGCTGCTAACCCGTCCTGCCCCCGCATCCGCGGCGTTTCTGGACAGTTTGAGTCCTCTGGGTGAGGGCATCGACGTTGTGATTTCTCCATTGCTGGAGATTGTGCCAACCGGACAGGTTCCAGACACTTCGCAATATGCGGGTGTAATTTTCACGTCATCCAACGGGGTGGCGCACGCAATAGATGGCGCTGGCATGCCTGCGTTTTGTATTGGTGACGCGACGCGTGACGCGGCACAGGCACGAGGCTGGGAGGCCCGGCAGATGGGTCGCACCGCCGAAGACCTGATCGACTCCATACTCTCCGAACGACCGAACGCGCCTCTCTTGCACATCGGTGGGGTGCATAAACGTGGGAATGTGGCCGAACACTTGACCCGCGCCGGCATTCATACAGACAGCATTGATGTCTATGACCAGACCGCCAAGCCCCTGTCTTCGGTGGCGATAGAAATCCTGAATGGGGGAAATCCAGTGATTGTTCCCCTGTTCTCACCTCGTACGGCGAGTCAGTTTGCTAAGAATTGGAGTGGTCGCGCACCGCTGCATCTGCTGGGCCTTAGCAAAGCTGTCCTGGACGAGGTAAAACATTTGCCTGCCAGCACATTCAATATAGCTGAAAGCCCGGACGGCGATGCAATGCGGCGCGTCGTTATGAATTTGCTGCGTCGGGTTGAGGCGCGGGACGCTCCGAAGTAAGTTTGAGCGCGGAACTCCGCGCTGCACAGAATCGATAGGGGGATATCAGTGGCAGAAGATCAGACCGTGCGAACCGATTCGGGTTCGAACACAGCTGCTGGTAACAAGGGTACGTTTGTTCCGTTGATTTTTGGCGGTGCTGTCGCAACAGCGCTTGGTTTCTTTGCGGGTCAGTTGGAACCTGTGGAAGAAGCGCTGGGCTGGTCCAGCTCTGACGATGGGCTGGAACAAGTTGTACAGGCGCAAGCTGACAAGATTTCTGAACAATCTGACCTGATCGCCTCTTTGACGGAACGTCTGGACGCGATTCCCGAACCAGCGGCCGAAGTTGATTTGTCCGGGATTGAATCCCAGATTTCCGGGATCGAAGAACAAGTTTCCGGCGCACAGACAGAACTTGCCGCCAAAGCCACGGCGCTTGTCGCGTTGACAGAACGCTTGGGTGCCCTTGAAAAGCGCCCGATGACGGAAGGCCTGTCCGAAGACGCAATCGCGGCCTACGAGGCAGAACTGGAAAAGCTTCAATCGTCAGTCGAAGAGCAAAGATCAGCTTTGACAGAGGCCGCCGAAGCGCAGCGATCCGAGATTGCGTCTCAGCTTGATGAACAACGCGCTGAGATCGCCTCCCTTCTGGATGAAGCCCGCAACCGCGAAGTCGAAGCCGAAGAACAAGCGATGTTGGCGCAAGCCCGCGCGGCAATGGCCAAGATCATTGCGGCAGTGGATACGGGCGAGCCCTATGCAGACGCACTAGCTGATTTGCAGGCCGCAGGTGGCGCCGAGGTGCCCGAAGCGCTGGTCGCAGCCGCTGAAAATGGCGTGCCGACATTGGCGAGCCTTCAAACTGATGTCTCTGGCGTCGTGCGCAATGCTCTGAAGGCCGCGCGGACAGAACAAGCCTCCTCTGGCGAAAGCGGGGGACTTGGGTCTTTCCTTCAACGTCAGTTGGGTGCGCGGTCGGTCACGCCACAGGAAGGCGACGACCCTGACGCGGTTCTGAGCCGGGTGGAAGACAACGTCCGCAAGGGGCAGCTCAACACCGCCCTGACCGAAATCGACAAACTGCCCGCCCCAGCGCAAGACGCCATGGGCGACTGGTTAACGAATGCGAAAACCCGCGATGCTGCGACTGCGGCGGCGGATGAACTGATGACAGTACTCAGCACGAATTGAGGATGATGGTATGCTTTGGTCTTTGGTAAAAATCATCGTCTTCATCGTGGCCATCGCCGCGTTGGCGACCGGTGCGAACTATTTGCTGCGCGACGACGTGGGAATGCAGAACGGCATTCAGCTGACGTTCCTCGGTAAAGAATACACCTTCGGCCCGCTGGAAGCGGTGATCGGTCTGGTGGTTCTGGTCGTGGCGATCTGGATCCTGCTGAAAGTCTTGTCTCTGCTGGTGGCGGTGTGGAAGTTCCTAAGTGGGGATGAAACCGCCCTGTCGCGTTACTTTGATCGCAACCGCGAGCGTAAAGGACTTGAGGCGCTGTCCGAAAGCATGATGGCGTTGGCGTCTGGCGATGGTCGAACGGCGATGAACAAGGCTGAAAAAGCGCAGAAGTATCTGGACAAGCCGAAGTTGACGAACCTTCTGACTGCGCAGGCCGCCGAGCTTGCCGGGGATCGTCGCAAGGCTGAAGAAACCTATCGCAAACTGGTGCAGGATGAATCCACGCGCTTTGTCGGCGTGCGCGGAATCATGAAGCAGAAACTGTCCGAAGGGGACACGGACACCGCGATGGCACTGGCCAAGAAAGCCTTTGCCCTCAAGCCGCGTCATGAAGAAACCCAAGACATCTTGCTCAAACTGCAAGCGAAGTCCGATGATTGGACCGGCGCGCGTGAAACCCTGTCCGCAAAGCTGAAATCCGGCACGATGCCGCGCGATGTTTACAAACGCCGCGAAGCTGTTCTGGCGCTGAGCCAAGCCAAGGATGTATTTGCCGAAGGTCAAACCATCGAAGCACGCGAAGCTGCTATCGCGGCCAACAAGCTGTCGCCTGATCTGATCCCGGCTGCGGTCATGGCGGCGGACAGTTACGTCGAGCAAGGCAGCAAACGCTATGCGACCCGCGTGCTTAAGAAGGCATGGGATACGCATCCCCACCCGGACCTCGCCGCGGCTTTTGCCCGGATCGAACCGGATGAAACTCCGCTAGAGCGTGTCAAACGGTTCACAACCCTGACACGGCTCCAGACCGAAAATGCCGAAACCAAAATGCTGGGTGCGGAACTTAACATCGCGGCGGAAGACTTCCCCTCAGCACGTCGTGCGCTGGGCGATCTGGTTGAAACCGATCCAACAGCGCGGTCTGTGACCATCATGGCGGCAATTGAACGGGGAGAAGGCGCTTCGGACACTGTGGTCAAAAGCTGGTTGGCCAAGGCCTTGACCGTATCGCGTGGCCCGCAATGGGTCTGTGACAACTGCCACCATATCCACGCGGAATGGGCACCGGTCTGTGAAAACTGCGAAAGCTTTGACACCTTGTCCTGGACAACTCCGGCAACATCGGAAGTTGCGACACCCACAGGCGTGCAGATGTTGCCGCTTATCGTTGGTGCGCTGGATGACCCTGCGACAGAGGAAGACCCCGAACCGAATGAGTCGGACACGCCTCTTGAGCTTGTAGAGCAGGTTGTCGAAGACGCGGAAGTCGAAATTATGGAACCGGAAAAAGGTCGATAATGCCTAATCCGGTCGCAATGCGGCTTCCAATTCGCGAAATTCGCTAAAGCGCAGTTTCGATTTTTCAAAGGTAGCGGGTCCGGCCCGTCAGGCGCTTGTGCCGTGCGAAGACGTTGGTCTAGATGATCTCGTTTTCCCGACGTCACTTTGACGCTCTGACAGCCAGGAACTTGTGCCATGACCCGTGAATATCTGAAAAAAGCGACGCTGACGTCCAATTCTGACGCCTCTGAAACGCACGAGATCGTGCGCGGCATTCTGGCGGATATCGAAGCCGGTGGCGACGCCAAGGCGATGGAATACGCAGCCAAGTTCGACAAGTACGACGGCAATGTCCTGATGACAGCGGACGAGATCGAAGCCGCGTGTGCCAAGGTCCCGGAAAAGCTGAAAGCAGATATTCGCTTCGCCCACGACAACGTGCGCCGCTTTGCGGAACTGCAAAAGAGTACTGTCGCGGATGTGGAAATGGAAATAGAGCCGGGCTTCATCGCGGGCCAAAAGGCGATCCCTGTGGATGCGGCAGGGTGTTATGTGCCCGGCGGGCGCTATAGCCACATCGCCAGTGCGATCATGACCGTGACAACCGCCAAGGTCGCAGGATGCAATCACATCACCGCTTGTTCCCCGCCGCGTCCCGGCGAAGGTGTCGCGCCCGCCATTGTGTACGCGGCGCATATTTGCGGTGCGGACAAGATCATGGCGATGGGCGGTGTGCAGGGTGTGGCCGCGATGACCTATGGCCTGTTTGGTCTGCCCAAGGCGAACATCCTTGTAGGCCCTGGCAACCAGTTTGTGGCGGAAGCGAAACGTATCCTGTTCGGACGCGTCGGCATCGACATGATCGCGGGTCCGACCGACAGTCTGATCCTTGCGGATGGGAAGGCAGACGCGCACATCGTGGCGACAGACCTCGTTAGCCAGGCAGAGCATGGGTATAATTCCCCCGTCTGGTTGGTGACCGATGACCGCGCTTTGGCCGAGAAAGTTATGGATCTCGTGCCCGGGCTGATTGACGACTTGCCGGATCTGAACCGTGAGAACGCTTTTGCCGCATGGCGCGACTATGCAGAGGTGATCGTCTGTGCGGACCGCGAAGACATGGCGGCAACGTCTGATGACTATGCCCCCGAGCACCTAACAGTGCAGGCGGATGATCTGGACTGGTGGCTGGATCGGTTGACCTGTTATGGCTCTCTCTTCCTTGG
>CAZDXI010000120.1:0-9063 GCA_964509095.1 uncultured Rhodobacterales bacterium | reverse complement strand
CGTGGCCGCATGCGAACAGGAACACAGCCCCAACACGCCACCCTCGGCCACCAATTGTGCCGCCAGCCGCGCCGTTTTCTCGTAGGCGCGCAACCCAGCTTCCAGAGCAGGCTTCGAGGGCGCAAAAGCAGGAGGATCACAGATGACCACGTCAAACTGCGCGCCTTCGCTGACAAGCGTTGACAGCACGTCGAAAGCATCACCTTGTCGCGTGGAAAACTGATCCGAAAACCCGCTCGCTTGAGCCCCTTGCTCGGCCAAGGACAACGCCGCCGCCGAGCCGTCCACCGCCAACGCCTCCTGCGCGCCGGCAGCCAGCGCCGCCAAAGAAAACCCACCCACATGCGAAAAGACATCCAGCACGCGCGCACCGCGCGACATTTGCGCAGCGAACGCGTGGTTGGGGCGCTGATCAAAGAACAAGCCGGTCTTCTGCCCCGAGATCAAGTCGGCCATGTATATGGCCCCGTTCATCGGCACTTCGATTGGCTCATCGGGCGCAGTGCCGCGCACACAGGCCGACACATCGTCCAATCCTTCCAAACTCCGGGCGCGGCCAGATGCGTTTTTCAGCACGGTGGTGACGCCTGTTTCAGACAGGATTGCATCGCTCAGCAAGTCCAGATGTGCCTCTGCCCAAGTTGCGTTCGGTTGCACCACGGCCGTGTCGCCAAAGCGATCTATGACCACACCGGGAAACCCGTCTGCCTCGGCATGTACAAGGCGGTAGAACGGTGCATCAAACAGCTTTTCCCGCAGCGCTAAAGCCCGGCGTATGCGCGCGGCGAACCATGTGGCATCCAGCTCTGCGTTGGTCGCACGATCCAGAACGCGGGCGATGATGCGCGAGTTCGGGTTGACGGACACCAGCGCGATGTCGTTACGCTCACTGTCCTGGAGAACGGCCAACGTCCCCGGCTCAAGCGCGCGTGTCCTGCGATCTGTGACGAGATCGCTGTCAAACACCCACGGCGCACCATGGCGCAACGCGCGCGCATTGGCTTTGGGCTTCAGGCGGACAATTGGTCGGTCAGATGCAGAAAAGGACGCTGTCATAGCGCCCTTCCCTAGTTTGTCTTTTGCAGGTGCGAAAGATCAGAATCTGTTCATCGCCTGAATAATCCCGAGTTGCGGGTTCTTGAAACCACCGGGTTCAGACAGTTCCTGACGAATGACTTCGGCAAGATGGTTGGTGATGCGCACCTTTTGCGTCTGCCCTTTGGCTTCGGCAGCCAGCGCCAACGCACCGCCAAAAGCTTGCAGGTCAGCTTCGATCACTCGCGGTTCACCCAAAAGCTGACCGGTGTTGAGATCGCGCACGGCCAGGCCGAACTTGATGGAATGCACGCCACCCACGGTGTAGCGCGCTTTTTCAGTCAGCGCATGGAACCGCATGACCTGCACATAAAGCGACACAGGCGTCCCGCCGTTCATCGCCGCTGTCCCTTTGGACAAGGCTGCATCGAAGATCGTGCGCACTTGCGCGTGACGGTCCCCAATCGGGTCTTCGCGCCACACGATGTCTGCCGCAGGCAGGTAGTGGTTCACTTCGCTTACCTGCAGCGTCTTGGGTACGACGACGCTGATCTGCTGCACGGAAACCGGAACAACAGCCTGTTCAGAGCTCGCCAGCGCCACGGTGTCGCTGTTGATCGCGCGCGAGGCCGCATCCGGACCAGTCGGGCGTTCGGCAAAAGTTTTAATTACGGGTTCATCACTGATTGCGGGCGCGTCCCGCGTCGCAAGCTGCGGCTGCGCACAAGCGGACAGTGTCACAGCTGCGGCCATCGCAAGGATGAGTTTCTTTGTTGCGTTCATGTTGCCCTCCAAAGACGGGTCACACGGCCCGCCTGTAAATCCTTGGGCTGATACAAGCCAAAAAACTGGGCATTTTTGCGTCGATTTCGGTACCAATCAGGGGAAATACTCGGAATACGTGCGCAAGGTCAACGCCACAATTGGTGGTCACCCTCATCGCAACCGACTTAATAATATGTTTAAATTCAGATATCTAGGGGGATTTTGGGGGAAACATCTTAGTCTCGCTGCCGCGCACGCCATCCGCCGCGACGTCGCGGTTTTTCCATAGCGGCCAAGCCTTCGGTCATCACTTCGGTCATTGGGTGGTCCGGGTTGGTCGGCGCATATTTTGCAAGCAAAGCTTCCAGATCAGGCCGCGTATCGCGATCCACAGGAAGGCTGAGCGCCCAATCGAGGAAAATCGTCCGGCATTCGGATTTCGTAATGCCCTCAATGCGATACGATTCAAAGATCAACCCTTTGGGGTCATTGATGTCGCCCTTGTCGATCATTCCGCACCCGTCTGTTGTAGCAAGTTCAATGCCCGAGTGATTGCCGCATCTGCTGCAATGCGACCGTCTTCGAGCGCCTGTCGCAGGTCTGATAGCGACTCTTGTGACGTGATTTTCTGCAGGAACTCATGCGCACTGGTGCCAAGGCCGGTTTCATCCGGAACATCCGCCGCCAACAAACGCCCACCAAGTTGCACGCGCCAATACTGGGCATACAGGCGCGCAAGAACACTGGCATCCTCCAGCACACCAAGCTCTTGCAGGGCTTCCAACCCCGTGAGCATGTCGGATGCAGATTGCCCGCTCAGCAAAGTGCCCCCTTGAGCGATCAGTTCAATGTCTTGCATTTGACCGGGCCCGGCCTTGATATCCAACCAACCAGAGGGCGGTTTAGCCGCCGCAATCCGCGCACGCATGTCCAACAAGTCACCTGCCAGTTCTGCCGGATCCCGCTTACGTGCCAGCAGATCTGAACGGAAGGCTTCTACATCCTGCGCCAAAGCCTCTGGTCCCGCAACGACACGGGCACGGGTCAGGGCGAGATGTTCCCACGTCCAGGCTTCGTCTGACTGATAGGATCGGAAACTCGACCAACTGGTCGCAACCGGCCCCTGATTGCCCGATGGACGCAGGCGCATGTCGACCTCGTACAAGCGGCCCTGAGACATCGGCGCGGACAACGCAGTAATGAGGGCCTGCGTCAGACGCGCGAAGTAGGGGCGCGCGGCCAGAGGGCGTTTGCCGTCCGACATCTCTGCTCCGTCGGCGTCATAGATCACGATCAGATCAAGGTCAGAGCGCGCATTCATGCGCCCTGCCCCCAATGCGCCCATGCCCAAAAGCACCGCCCCGCGACCAAGGACCGCACCATGCTTGCGCGCGAATTCGTCCTGAACAACACGCCAGAGCACGCGCAACACGGACGTCGCCAGATCGGCGTATTGCGTCCCGGCCTCAGCCGCTGTCACGAGCCCCCGCAGCACATGCACGCCAATGCGGAAATGCCATTCCTTTTGCCAGCGCCGCGCGGCATCGAGCTTCCCTTCGTAATCCCCGACGTAATGGGACAGCGTATCGGTAAGGTCCGCGTCCAAACCGTCCACCCCCGGCCAGTCAGCAAAAAACTGTCCGCCAATGACAGCATCCAGGACTTGAGCATTGCGTGACAGGTACTCCGCCAGCGCAGGAGATGTGGCCACCACGTCGAGCACAAGGTCGATCAGATGCGGGTTGGCTTCGAACAAAGACAAAAGCTGCACGCCCGCAGGCAACCCGGCAAGGAACCCATCGAGCGCAGAAAGCGCCTCTTGAGGGCGGGCGGCGGCGGACAGGCGATGTTCAAATTCGGGTCGCACACGTTCGAGAAGCCCTTGCGCCCGCGGGCTGCGCAGCGCGGGATAAGACAGCCAGCGTTCGATCACGTCTTCGGTGAGTTCGGATTGTACGGGCGCGTCTGAGGGTTTGCCGGGTGCGAAAAAGCCCTCGGTTGCGGTGTGAACCCGGCTCAGGCGGTCATGCAGTTCATCGCGCAAGGCGTCCGTGTCCAAGCCCATCAGACAGGCGAGCCGGTCGAATTCCGCGTCCGTTTGCGGCAAGGCGTGGGTTTGGGCGTCCTGCACCATCTGAATGCGGTGCTCGACGGTGCGATGAAAGCGGTAGTGATCGGTGAGGTCCGCTGCGGTTTCCGGTTCGATCCAGCCTGCAAAGCTCAGCGCGCTCAACCCTTCCACGGTGCCACGCACCCGCAACGACGGGTCACGCCCCCCGGCAATCAACTGGCGCGTCTGGGTGTAGAATTCGATCTCGCGAATGCCGCCCCGCCCCAACTTCATATTGTGCCCCGGCAGAGTGATTGGCCCGCCCAGACCTTTGTGTTCACGGATCGCGAGACGCATGTTGTGCGCATCCTCAATCGCGGCAAAGTCCAGATGCTTGCGCCAGACAAACGGGGTCAGTGTATCGAGGAACCGGTTGCCTGCCGCAAGGTCGCCCGCGACCGGATTGGCCTTGATGTAGGCTGCGCGTTCCCACGTGCGCCCGAGGCTTTCATAATAGTTTTCCGCCGCCTCCATCGCCATGCAGACAGGCGTGACTGCCGGGTCGGGACGCAGGCGCAGATCGGTGCGGAATACATAGCCATCGCCCGTAACTTCAGACAAGGACCGGGCCATCGTCCGCGTAGCTTTTACAAAGCCGGTCCGTGCATCGTGATAGTCATCAGGGTCAAACCGATCCTGATCGAACAGGCAAATGAGGTCGATATCGGAGGAATAGTTCAGCTCTCCCGCGCCCATCTTACCCATGGCGAGTACGACCATACCGGCTGCGTCGGAAAGATCGTCTTCGCTTTGCCCCGGGATTTTGCCGCGCGCGATCAATGGGGCCAGCGCCGCTTTCAAAGCAACATCACAAGCTATGCCCGACAATTGGGTCAAACAGCCGGTGACCTGTTCCAGCGACCACGCACCACCAAGGTCCATCAGCGCCGAAAGTAACGCAACGCGGCGCTTGGCTTGGCGCAAACCGGCATCAACCGATTTGTGATTGAGCGAGGGTAGGCCAAGGAATTCCGCGTCGATCGCAGCTTCGGGGTCTTGCAAAGCCCCCCGCAGCCAGTCCGTTTCCTTATGCATCAAACCCAGAAGATACGGCGAGCACCCACCTGCCCCGGAGACGAGATCCTGAACGGGTTTTGGTTGATCGGGAAAGAGAGCGCGCGCTTCCTCTGCGCGATCAGGATCAAAGGGGCGCGGCATGCGCGTCAGTCGGGCGCGAAGTTCCATGTCCTCTGTTTGCGCGCCGCGCCAAGTGGCGTCAATGGGCTTGCACCGCTGCACAGGTCGGGTCACAACGCCTCTATGAGCAAAAGTCTGAAACGCGTGCGTCGCGCCCTGAGTGAGGCGGGTCTGGCCGACGAGGTCACAGAAACAGCGCTTGCACGAACTGCCCAGGATGCCGCCATTGCGGTGGGTTGCGAGGTCGATCAGATCGCGAAATCCATTATCTTTGCGGATGCAGACGGCGCTGCAGTGCTGTTCCTGACGGCTGGCGGCAATCAGGTGGACGTCGAAAAGGCGGCGCAGATTGCAGGCAGCGAATTGGGCAAAGCGGACGCGGCACTGGTGCGGGCACAGACCGGCTTTGCCATTGGCGGGGTTTCCCCCATTGGGCATTTGAACCCGATCCGCGCATGGATGGACCCGCGCCTGCTGGAGTTTGACCGCATCTGGGCCGCAGCCGGCACGCCGCATCATGTGTTTGCTTGCGATCCAACTGTTTTACAGCGCCTGAGCGGCGCGGAACCAGCAGATTTCACTTAATCAACGTGACGCGCGTCACAGGTGCAAACCGGCCAAACACGTTACAACAGCGCGGTAAAAACTGATTTTATTACGCGATTTCAATACCTTTTCACGAAAATGTAAAAAACATTCACATTTTCTCTTGAAGCCGTGATCGATCCGCCCCATCTTCCATAATGTGAAAGCGATTTACATACCGCCCAACACATTATCGAGACCCCTTACGAAAGGACCCTATAGATGACTGCCATTGCCTCTCATTCCTCCTCGGCGCGCCCGCAGGGTTGGTTCAGCAGAACCGAACACTGGCTGGACGAGCGCGGAAAAGGTGCCTGGATCGCCGCTATGGTCCTTGGGTTCATCTTTGTCTGGCCTGTCGGCCTCGCCCTTCTGTTCTACATGATCTGGAGCAAACGCATGTTCAGCAAATCCTGCCGCACCGCCCGTCGTTCGGGTATGTCCATCTCCACCCTGCGCCCCACCGGGAATTCGGCCTTTGACACATACAAAGCCGACACCCTGCGCCGGTTGGAAGACGAACAGGAAAAGTTCGAAGAATTCCTCGAACGCCTGCGCGAAGCCAAGGACAAGTCCGAATTTGACGAGTTCATGGAAGACCGCGCCCGCGCCGCAAAGAGCGGTGAGGCCGAGGCCTGATACGTCACCCAATCCCGCTCTGGCAGAAGCCGGGGCGGGACCCTATTTAACGGATTAGAGCTATGTATTCCCGCACCTACACGATGACCCCATTGTCCGACCTGCCAGACCCCACCTATCAGCCCGAGTTTTACGACAGCGTGCCCTATAAGCGCTTTTTGGCTTGGGTTGTGGATACAATCATCATTCTTGTATTGGTCCTGATGGCTTTGCCGTTCACCGCGTTTATTGGTCTGCTGTTCTTTCCAGTGTTGTTTTTGACGCTGGGATTCGCGTATCGCGTCGTGACGCTGGCGAATGGATCCGCAACACTCGGTATGCGCCTTGCGGCTATCGAAATGCGCCAGATCGACGGACAACGCTTTGATCTTTCAACAGCTTTCTGGCACACGCTGGGCTATTCGATCTCAATCTCCATGCTGCCGGTGCAAGTGATTTCGGCCGTCTTGATGATGACCACATCACATGGTCAGGGTTTGACCGATCACATCCTCGGCACGGCGGCACTTAACCGACGTCGTTAAAATGTGACGCCAAGTCGCATCAAAGCTTGAAGAATCTTGCCAAATTGGTACATCAACGCCTAAGCGACTTGTTCTGGGGGCGAACAGGTTGTTAACTTAAGTAAAGACACGACGTCGGAAACCCAATGCGCCACACTCTTCCGCTTGCTCCGCAGTTCTACGTGACTGCACCGCAGCCCTGCCCCTACCTTGAGGGCCGGATGGAAAGGAAGTTGTTCACGGCCCTGCAAGGGCAGAACGCGCAACGCCTGAATGACAGCCTGTCTCAGCAAGGGTTCCGCCGGTCGCAAAACGTGCTGTACCGCCCGTCTTGCGCAGATTGTTCGGCCTGTTTGTCCGCCCGCATCGACGTGTCCCGCTTCAAGCCCGGCAAAAGCCAGAAACGCACCATGAAGCGCAATGCCATGTTGGAGCGTAAGGCGACGAGCCCATGGGCGACAGAAGATCAATATGAATTGTTCCGCGCGTATCTCGACAGCCGCCACGCAAATGGCGGCATGGCGGATATGGATGTGTTCGAATTCGCCGCGATGATCGAAGAGACACCGATCCGCTCCCGCGTTGTGGAATATGCAGATCAAAAGGAACTTGTGGGCGTCAGCCTGACGGACGTTCTCGCGGATGGGCTATCGATGGTCTATTCTTTCTATGAACCCTCGCGCCACGCTTCGAGCCTTGGAACGTATATGATCCTCGATCATATCCGGATCGCACAGGAAGCGCAGCTTCCATACGTGTATCTGGGCTACTGGGTGCCCGGCAGCGCGAAGATGGGGTACAAGTCCCGTTTCTCGGGTTTGGAAATCTACCTGGGCGGTCAGTGGCAACCACTGGACAAGCCGGACGAGTTTTCCATCGACAAGCACCCGCTGGCCACCGACCCGATTGCGGAGCAGGTTGCCAACATCCAACTGCCCGACACGGTGCCAGTGACCCGCTAGGGTCGGGTTTTCCAGACTTTCTGAACAGCGTTCAAACGGCTTATGCCTGTCTCATTCATTTTGGAGAGACTTATGCCGTATGCAAACGCACTTTACTGGACCACTTTTTCGACCGGGGTATTTGATTACTACATCTCGCAAGGCCCCGTTGGGCAAGCCGCGTATTACTTTGGGGATGAAGACGATCCGGACACTGTCATCGTGGGCAGCGCGGGCACCGAATACATCAACGGCGGCGGCGGAGACGATGTGATCTATGGCCAAGGCGGCTTTGATCATCTGAGCGGTGGTGGCGGCAATGACCGCGTGTTGGGCGGCGCCGGAGATGACACCATCTTCACAAGCGTTGGACAGGACGATCTGGATGGCGGCACGGGCTTTGACACGTTGCAATTGACGCTGAAGAACGGTCAGGGCTGGCAGGTCAGCCTGCAAAGCGGGATCGCCTATCAGGTGGTCGGTGGAGGCTTACTCGACCCGAATGTTGAATTGAATGTCGCCGATATCACCAATTTCGAGGCGGTACGCGGGTCATGGGCGGATGACTTTATCGAAGGCGACGACGGCAACAACATTCTGGACGATGGCGGCAGCTTCGGAACGCAGGACAACGACACCATCTTTGGGCTGGGCGGAGACGACACCATCCGCATCAAGGCCGGTCAGGACACAGTGGATGGCGGCAGCGGAGCGGATCGGATCGAAGTGCGCGGCTTCAATATGGACGACCATCAACTGACTGGAGGCGCGGATGGCGACACCTTTGTTTTCGATCTGCACGGTCGTCAGTCTGGCAAGGCCGCCACAATCACCGATTTCGATTGGCGCGAAGGGGACATCATCGAAATCGACAGCCGCTATGATTTCGTGAAGGACTATACGAACGGCAGTGACCCTGCGCTAAACGGTCAGGCCAGCATTTGGCACAGCAAGTTTTCCGACGACATCTCCCGCCTGAACTTTGACAGCGATGGGGACCGCATTGCGGAGTCCTGGGTAGACATCGAAGGCGACGGCGCGGGGTCGTTCCTGTTGAGCGCGGACGTCTTTCTCGTCTGATACTATTAAGCCCCGGCGAACACCGCCGGGGCTTTTGATGCTACGCGTTACCCGCCCAAGATGTCCGGCACGATGGTCACGATACCGGGGAAGTACCAAAGGATCGCAAGGCCCAGCACCTGGATCAGTACGAAGGGCACGATGCCTCGATAGATGTGTCCGGTCGTGACTTCCTTGGGCGCAACGCCCCGAAGGTAGAACAGCGCAAAGCCGAAGGGCGGGGTCAGGAACGAGGTCTGCAAGTTCACCGCGATCATGATCGTGACCC
>CAZDXI010000119.1:5060-9070 GCA_964509095.1 uncultured Rhodobacterales bacterium | reverse complement strand
ATAACAGGCCGAGTGGTATTCGACGATGTCGCCGGTGAACATGACGTTCTGGTCGGGCACGTGGATCACAGCGTCACCCGCAGTGTGCGCGCGGCCGATCTGTTTGATGTCCACGCGGCGGGTGCCGAGATAGATGGTCATCGCATCGGAGAACGTCGTGGTGGGCCAGGTTAGGCCGGGGATGGATTCATGGCCTTCGAACAGGCGGGGAAAGCGTTGGAACTCGCTGTCCCAATCCTCTTGGCCCCGTTCGGCCACCATACCTCGCGCGGCGTCAGACATGATGATCTGTTGCGCGTTGAAGGCAGAGGCCCCGAGCACGCGCACGGCGTGGTAGTGGGTCAGCACCACATGGGTGATGGGCTTATCCGTGACTTCGCGCACCTTTTCGATGACCTTGTTGGCAAGGCGTGGCGTGGCCTGCGCCTCTATGATCATTACAGAGTCATCCCCGATGATAACGCCGGAATTCGGGTCCCCTTCGGCAGTAAAGGCCCAAAGCCCCTCGCCGATTTCATCGAATGTGATTGTCTTTTCGGTCAGATCGCCCTGTGACGCGAATGCTTTTGCCATATGCCTGTTATCCTTTGTGTTTTCCTGCGTCCCAGTCGGGCATCGCAACCTGTGCGACGCTGGCCGGGTGGGCTTCCATTGTGGTGGCCATCGTGTCGTTCCAGCGATTTAGATAGCCGAACAGCGAAATAGTCGCCACGATCTCGACAATCTCCGCCTCATTGAAGTGGGCTTTGAGCGCATCGAAATGCTTGGCGTCCACCGTGTTGGGCACGCCTGCCGCCTCACGCGCCAAGACGAGTGCGGCGCGTTCGGCCTCGGTGAACTCATCAGACGTTTCACACTCCCACACCGCGTCGATCTTGGCGTCCGGCACGTTATAAACATGCGACAGGTTCGCCATGTGGCCCTGACAATAGAGGCACCCGGTCGCCATAGAGGTCATCAGCGCGATCATCATTTTTAACGCTTCGGGAACAGTGCCTTCGTACAGAACCGCTTGGTTCAGTTGCATGAATGCCTCGGCGATGTTCGGGCGACGGCCCATGGTCAAGATCGAATTTGGCAGAAAGCCCCGGATTTCGTCATAGCGCGCGAACTTGACTTCGAATTGAGGCAACTCGGACCGATCAAGGGGGGCAATGTGGGGCATATCAGGCGTCCTTCGCGGGCAAGAGTTTACCCATGCAGTCACCAAAGCCGATCTGGTAACCGTCGCCTTTGGCCGCGCCATGCAGGCCAAGCGTGTCGCCATCTTCGATGAAGCTGCGGGTTTGGCCATTGGAGAGTTCAATTGGTTCTTTGCCACCCCAACTGAGTTCGATCAGAGCCCCCCGATTGTGGCGTTCAGGTCCGGAAATCGTGCCGGACCCGAGCAGGTCACCAACACGCATAGGACACCCGGATGTGGTGTGGTGCGCGAGTTGTTGAGCGGAAGAGTAGTACATCTCATTGTAGTTGGTTTCAGAGATAGTCTCCGGCGCTCTACCCTCTGGGGTCAACGTCACGGCAAGGTCGATATCATAGAGCATCGGACCTGTATCGCGCAGATGGGGGAGAAGCTCTTTTTCCCGGGCAGGAGTCTCACAACGGAAGGGTTCCAAGGCTTCTTTGGTCACGATCCAAGGCGAGATAGTCGTCGCGGTCGCCTTGGCCTGAAACGGGCCAAGCGGTTGGTATTCCCACGCCTGAATGTCGCGCGCGGACCAATCGTTCAGCAGGACATAGCCAAAGATATTGGCATCCGCTTGGTCAACGCTGATCGGACCCTCGGACGCCTGCCCAACGATTGCACCCATCTCAAGTTCGATGTCGAACCGGGCGCAGGGCGCGTAGCGAGGCGCGTCATCGTTCGGCCCTTTGAGCTGGCCCCAAGGGCGGCGAATATCCGTGCCTGAAACAACGACCGAAGACGCGCGGCCGTTATAACCGATGGGAATGTGCAGCCAGTTCGGCGGCAGAGCGTTTTCCGCGCCCCGAAACATCGTGCCGATATTGGTCGCATGATGCTTCCCCGCATAGAAATCGGTGAATTCGGTGACCTGAAACGGCATGTGCAGGGTCGCATCGCGCATCGGCAGGGAATACGTCGTCAGCGCATCTTGAGTGGCTTCATCCGCATTGGCCGCCAGCATAGCTTGCAGTCGGGCACGGTAGTCGGACCAGACCTTCGGACCCAACTCCATAAAATCATTCCAGTACGGCGCATCCAGCACATCGGCATCCGGGTCGGCACGCAAGATACCAGCAGTCTCCAGACCCGTGGCGTCGATGATCCGGTCGCCAATCGCCACGCCGCAACGCAGATCGCCATCTTCGGTCGAAAACACCCCATAAGGCAGATTGTTCAAAGGAAACGGTGTCTCGGGTGAATTCGCGCTGTCCACCCAGCTTTGCATCAACGGCATTATTGGTCCTTGTCGTCTTTGTTTTTCTTGTTCTGAAAGTAACGCAGCACAAAGAAGAGCGCGATCAGCGCGACAATCCAGAACAGCAGGTCACCCATTGCGGTGGTCATGTTTTACACTCCCTGTCTCTGTTGAGCGGACGTTAGGATTACTGCGTGTCACGCGCACTTACTTTTTGCCGGGTTGCCCGTCGAATTTCTTCTCCAGATCAGACCAGCAATCGATGTAGTCTTCTTGCAGCGGGGCTTCCTTGGCCGCGAATTCGGTCAGGTGCTGCGGGAACCGCGTCTCGAACATGAACGACATGGTGTTGTCCAGCTTGTCCGGACCAAGGTTGGAATTCGATGCTTTTTCAAACGCATCCCGGTCCGGACCATGCGGCATCATCATATTGTGCAGGCTGATCCCACCCGGAATGAATCCCTGTGGCTTGGCATCATACTGGCCGTAAATATTACCCATCAGCTCGGACATGATGTTCTTGTGATACCATGGCGGGCGGAACGTATCCTCGGCCACGAGCCAGCGCTCGCGGAACAAGACAAAATCGATATTGGCCGTACCCGGCGCGCCGGACGGAGCGGTCAAGACTGTAAAGATCGACGGATCCGGGTGGTCGAACAAGATCGCACCCACTGGGCAATACGCTTTAAGGTCATATTTACAGGGCGCGTAGTTGCCGTGCCACGCCACGATATCGAGAGGTGATTGATCAATCTTCGTGACATGGAACTGCCCACACCATTTCACCGTGATCGTTGACGGGGCCTCACGATCCTCAAACGCAGCGACCGGCGTTTTGAAGTCGCGCGGATTGGCGAGACAGTTCGCCCCAATCGGTCCACGATCCGGCAGTTGGAACTTCTGTCCGTAATTTTCGCAGACGAACCCTCGGCACGGGCCTTCCACAACTTCAACCCGATACACGAGGCCGCGCGGCAGAATGGCGATTTCTTGTGGTGCAACGTCCATGACACCGAGTTCCGTGACAAACCGCAGGTGCCCTTCTTGCGGAACCACCAACATCTCGGAATCGGCGGAGTAAAAATAAGCATCCACCATACTGTCCGTGACCAGATACACATGGCTCGCCATGCCCACCTGCGTCTGCACATCCCCGGCTGTTGTCACGGTTCGCATCCCCGTCAGCCATGTCAGGCTTTCTTCAGAATGCGGAACCGGGTCCCAACGATATTGACCCAGTGAGATCACATCCTCGATCACATGCGGGGCGCTTTTCCAATAGGGCAGATCGATCTTTTGATACCGCCCGGAATGCTTCACAGAAGGCCGAATGCGGTAACACCATGTGCGCTCCGGTTTCGGCTGGGTAAAGGCGGAACCGGACAGTTGTTCCGCATAAAGCCCATAGTTCACCTTTTGCGGCGAATTCATCCCTTGCGGCAACGCACCGGGCAGCGCCTCTGTCTCAAAATCATTGCCCCAACCGGGCATATAGCCGGGCGTTGTACCGACAGGTGTTTCAGCGGTAGTCAGCGGTGTGGTCTGATTCAGATCTTTCATCGCGCTTGTCTCCCTTGTTCGGCTTGACGTATTAGTTGAAAATGTAACTAACAAGCCCCGGAAATG
>CAZDXI010000119.1:0-4960 GCA_964509095.1 uncultured Rhodobacterales bacterium | reverse complement strand
AATGAGTTGGAACAGGACCGACGCCATTCCGTGTTGTCGCTCACCAAACAAGGCCTTGCAGCGTTCGATGACCTTCGTTCTGACGCACAGGCGTTTGATGCGAAAATCCATGCGCTACTTACCGAAAAGGAAGCCCAGACGCTTCAAAACTGTCTGTCCCGATTGTCAGAGCTTGCGCCAGCCACGCGCGCTGGGCTTTAACTGACACGAAAAGGAGCACCCCCCATGCAGGATCATCAGACTGACGCGATCAAGGCCCTGACTGCCGAGGTCTCGCGTTTGAATAACCATCGCTTTATCCGCGTTCAGAATTCAATTTGGCGGCTGATCTTTTTCCAACTGGCACGCGGTCTGGCCTTTGGTTTGGGCACCGTTCTGGGGGCAACTGTGCTGGTGTCGTTGATCGCTTGGTGGGCCAGCCAGTTTTCCTTCATTCCGATCCTTGGCGACTGGTTGGTTCAGATCGTTAATCAAATGGAGCAAGGCCGGTAGCCGTTTCCTGTTAAGACCTGACTTACCACGACTCCAGTTCGGCTTTGATTTTGGCGTTGTCCAAGCGCATCTTGGTAACCGTCTTTGGTTGTCACTTCCGGGTAATCGGTATGCTTTGGTTAACAGGCGTTCTTGGCCTTTTGGCTGTTGGCTCAGTTGCCATGGTCGATTTCAGCGCCCCGGAAGATGATGCGCAACAAAAGACCGCCTCGCCCGAAGGCGAAACACCCTTCCTTTTGTCTCAAGACCTCTTAAACAAACCAAGCGAAGACGCAGGCAGCGCAGACAAAGAAATTTCAGAAGACCCTGCTGACTTCTTTACATCTGCCTCGCACGTGGAAATGGACCCAGAGTATCTGGAAGACACTGATTTCGAGGATGCTTTGACGACTTCTCCGGCAACACTGGAAGCCAACACCTCTCTGCCTGATATGATTTCGCTCGATGCCGATACCGAAGAACTTTTGGTCGTTTGGGATGACGTCACTATTGAACCGCCAGAGATTACTTGTTTTGAACATCCCGACGATCCGTCTGTGACTGAAATTTGTGCTGGTGACGTGCCGCTGGCGCAGGTGCGATCCGACCACGTTGTGTCAGCAGACAGCGTTTCCTTGGTTCCGCTCAGCACAGCCAAAGCTTTGGGCTGGGTCGACGCTTAACTCTGAATTCAGCAATCACAAAACCTTTGCATCGCCCGCAGTTTGCGCCTATACGCGCGCATCTCGGGTCCACCCAGTGCGACTCGCGACATCCATTTGGCCCTGTGCTGGACGACATCCCGGCCTGCGGCGTCCCGAAATTCCAGCTCTGAAAGGAGACACCGATGTCGATTACTGCTGAAGAAAAAGCACGTGTGATGAAAGACTTCGCCACCAAAGACGGCGACACAGGCTCCCCGGAAGTTCAGGTAGCTATCCTGACATCCCGCATCACAACGCTAACCGAGCACTTCAAGACGCACAAAAAAGACAACCACGGCCGTCGCGGCCTTTTGAAAATGGTTGCCCAGCGCCGTAAGCTGCTCGACTACGTTAAAGGCAAAAACGAAGCGCGCTATCAGGACCTGATCAAGCGCCTCGGCATCCGTCGCTAACACCGACAACTTGCACGGTTTCAAACGCTCGCCACATCTGTTGGCGGGCGTTTTCTTTTTGTCATCTAAGCCTCGGTAGGCATTCAATCAGCGCAGTGCCGGGGAGTTTGAGGCGGTTTCCCCCTCAAGGCGCGCGCGGCCTCGCGCAGATAAATCACACGCGGCGCAGCCGCTCCGATCAGGAACGGGTGGCTTTTCATTTCCCCAACGCATCGCTAGGCACAGTGAAATGGACATCTTCCTTGTAACGGCTCCCGGCCTCGAACCCCTTCTCGCAGAGGAGGCGCGAGGGCTCGGATTTGACGTAACCGGCACGATCCCGGGCGGCGTCAACATGACGGGCGACTGGAGCGTCGTGGTCCGCGCCAACCGCGATTTGCGCGGTGCAACACGGGTATTGGTGCGCTTAACCGAGTTTCGCGCGATGCACCTCGCACAGTTGGACAAACGCGCGCGCAAGCTTCCCTGGGCAGACTGGCTTTTGCCAGACGTTCCCGTGCGTGTCGAAGCCACCTGCCGAAAGTCGCGGATTTACCACCATCGTGCCGCCGCACAGCGCATCGAACGCGCGGTCGCGGAAACGCTGGGGGCGCCTATCGGAAAAGATGCACCGATCACGCTAAAAGTGCGGATCGAAGACGACCTGTGCACCATATCCGTCGATACATCCGGGCCATCGCTGCACAAGCGAGGTTTGAAACAACAGGTGAACAAGGCCCCGATGCGCGAAACACTGGCGGCGCTGTTTCTTCGGGCCTGCGGTTATTCGGGCGATGAACCGGTCTACGATCCGATGTGTGGATCAGGCACCTTTGTCATTGAGGCCGCTGAGATCGCCACAGGTCTTGCGCCCGGCCGCGCGCGATCCTTTGCATATGAAAACCTCGCCACCAGCCGAGGCGTGGCCCCTTTGCCAACCCCACCACAAGACACAAGCTGCCAGTTCTACGGCTCGGACCGGGATACCGGCGCAATCGCGATGAGCCGCGCAAACGCTGACCGTGCCGGTGTCACGCATCTAACCAGCTTTACTGCGAAGCCCATCAGCGACATCACACCGCCCGAAGGACCGACTGGGCTAGTTATCGTCAATCCGCCCTATGGTGGACGCGTGGGGAACAAAAAGCCGCTCTATGGACTCTATGCTGCGTTTGGGCAGCGCGTGATTGACGAATTTTCCGGCTGGCGAGTTGGCATGGTGACGTCGGAAGCTGGGCTTGCTAAAGCAACCGGCTTGCCCTTTGCGCCGCCCGGCCCAATCGTGGACCATGGCGGAATAAAAGTTCGGCTATGGAAGACCTCAGCCTTGTGAGCGCCGGCGCATCAGAAAGATGCCCAATCCGCCCAGCAACAACAGGCCCGACGCGGGAAGCGGGACGACTGAGGCGACTTCCTGCAACCGATAAAGCTCACCCTGACGTTCGAACAAAACGCCCGCGCCCCCATCTGCAAAGTTGAAAAAGCGCACATCAATGCGCTCACCACCGGCAAGCGCGCTCAACGACGTTGCTGCCCCGGTGTCATCAATCAGCCCAACTCTGTATACGTCGCGCAGGACTTCACCAGTCCCTTCGAGCGTTGCGAAAAGCTCTCCGTTCACCAGATCCCCGAACAACAGATCAATTGTAGAAAAGGAACTTTCCGAGGCAACGGGTCCAGACACCGCAAACAGACCGGTCACATCCTCACGGCCAAACTGTGCATAAGGCTGTATGAACCCGGTTTCAGGAATGGGCGCCATGCCGATTGCCTCAGCCAACGTACCCGGAACTGCGGTGGTGCCTTCACTGATGTAAAATGTGCCTTCGCGTGCGTTGCCGTCCGCTGCGCGGCCCCAGCCAAAATTCTCGACCTCGGATGTATCGCGCAGATCACTGACAGAGATCACATTGATTTCTTCTGCAGTGGTCGCGCCAATGTCAGCAAACGCAATTTGTGTTTCGCCAGCATCCGAAAATGTCAGACGCTGCACATTGCGCACGCCCTTGGCGGCGACTGACAGATCACCGCTGTCTTTGTCGTACAAAAACAGGCGCGACACAGAAGAAGTGTCGTCTTGCGGAGCGCTCAGCCCGTCCCGGTCAAACCCAAGGTTATCCCCGCGAGCAAAGACAAGATCGCCGTCTTCCAGCACCAGCATCCCGCCACCGCTGTGAAATCTGTTTGCCTGTTCAAAAGCCGCCACAGGCTGCGGGTTGTCCAGACTGCCATCACTCCCGCGTGTATAGCTGTAAATCACCTGATAGCTGGACCCGAACTGCTGATAAGCTGGATCGGCTGGCAAGGGCGCGGCGACAATCCCAGAAGGCAACGTCGACGAAGTGAATGCGACATACACATCGCGCCCACGTCCTGCGATGTTCAGTACCGCATTGCGCCCAGTCAGCGTGATCCCTGTAGGCGCATCGGTAGTTGCAAACACCGTTTCAAATCCGCTGGCACTGTCTTTGAGAATACGCCCGGTCTGATCTACGACATACAAGTCATCCCCGATGGCCACTGGCGATGCCAGATTATTGGTCGTGTCAGCAGCAACAACGCTGCCCACCGACGTGATCTGCAACGTCGGTCCACCGTCCAAAACCGCATCAGGCGCAAGGCTGGCCGCGATAACAGGCGCCCCGTTCAAAACTGCGAAAACGGAACTGATCGCTAGGAAACGCGTGCTCACAACAAAACTCCCTCAAAAATTCCCCAGACCAGGCTAGCAGGGCTGGTCTGCAATGTCATTTCCCAACTGCAGCGGCATAACCTCGCCGTGCATATCTCTTTCCAAGCACGGAAAACTCCGCTATGTGCCGGGGCATCTGAGACGTGACGCCTTGAGGCCCCCGGGCGCGTGCAAGAGGATCAGGGGGCGGTGGCAATGGGGCCACCAACGAAAACGGCAGACCCGGGAGGGCTCGGGAGCGCTGCCAATCAGGAAACAGAAATGTTCAACATTACAAAGAAGACCATGCAGTGGGGCGAAGAAGAGCTCACACTGGAAACAGGAAAAGTGGCCCGTCAAGCGGATGGGTCCGTGATTGCAACGCTGGGCGAAACCAGCGTTATGGCCAACGTCACGTTCGCCAAATCACCAAAGCCGGGGCAGGATTTCTTCCCGCTGACGGTCCATTATCAGGAAAAGTACTACGCGGCGGGTAAAGTGCCCGGTGGCTTCTTCAAACGTGAAGCACGTCCGACCGAAAAGGAAACGCTGACCGCGCGCTTGATCGACCGTCCGATCCGCCCGTTGTTCGTGCCCGGCTTCAAGCATGAAGTGCTGGTTATGTGCACCGTGCTGTCCCACGATCTGGTCAATGACCCGGACATGGTAGCAATGATCGCGGCATCTGCCGCGCTGACCATTTCCGGCGCACCGTTCATGGG
>CAZDXI010000118.1:0-9112 GCA_964509095.1 uncultured Rhodobacterales bacterium | reverse complement strand
CCCTACCGGAAACTTGCCCGGCGATACCGTAAGGTGCGATCACCGATGTATCCAACGTCCAGCCATCCGGGTTCTGTGTGGCTGTTCCCTGCACACGTGCAGGGCCGGAATACTGCGCAACAAAAACCGAGATATCCGGCAACTCAGCATCGAACACCAACGCCGGGCGCGGTCCTGTTACGCGCCCTTCGACTTGTGCTCTGGCCCCGAATGGTCCCTCGGCATCGGCGGCAATGCTCCAACCCGCGCGATCCTGTCGGGCGTTACCTTGCAGCTTCAGAGGTCCTTTCAAGGCGGCATCAATCAGGGAGGCATCCGGCAAGGATAGGTCAAATTCAGCTTGCGACGCATCCGTCGCCAAAAGGGCCGAACCCTGAACCTTCAGATTGTCGTTCTCCAGTCTGACGAACGGTAGTCGGGTCCCTGTCTGATCTCGTGTGGCAGCAATCCGCAGCGAGGTCGTGCCAGTAAAGAGAGGGTCCACCTGAGCGATACCGGCGCGCAACGCATCACCGTCACCGTCGAGAACGATATTGAACGCTCCTCCGGCAGAGACTGTTCCGGTTATCCCAAGCCGCGCCGCGCCGCCAAGATCCAAACCGGCCAGATCAGAGAACCGTTTAAGGTTTTCCGCCGTTAACGCCAGATCAAGCGTGGTTTCGAACGCGTCATCAAGACCACCCACATCCACATCGCCACTTAGGGCGTAATCCGCCCCTTCGACGCGAATTCTCTTCAGTGTAAGCGGCGCATCAGCTTCGTATTGCAGGTGGAACGTTCCGCTCAACGCGTCGCCCGCAGCACGAGAAAGAGGCGGGTCTGTCAACGCGAGGCCTGATGCCTCCATCTGAACGGTGCCATCAAAGGCAAACCGCGTATCTTCGGGGTCGGTCAGACGTCCCTGTGCGTCGATCACCGCCCCATTCAGGTTCAGCTGCGGATCCACGAGGTCGCTGAGAAGAAATCGGGCGGTCCATTCGTCACTTTGCGCCGCGTCATAGGCCAAAGTCAGCCCGAGTTGATCCACGGTCGTCGTCCCCTGCCCAACCGGAAGAGCAAGTGGCGCGCCATTCGGGGCGGCAATCAAGCCATCTAAACTCACCAATTCAGGACGCCCATTGGGATCAAGCCTCAGCGCACCTGACATATCGGTTGCGCCGGTTTGCAGTCGAAACGCGGACAGATCCAGTGCACCGTTGCTGGCGCGTGTGCCATCCGCAGTTAGGGCCACGCGATCTCCCAGAAACACGCCATAGCTGGGCGGGAACAGGGGCGCGATGTCCCCTTCGATATCAACCCCGAACGCCAAGCCGTTGTCGTTCGTGCCGCGCGTGATAACTGTGCCCGTCAAACGGTCACTGTTATCTGTTTGGAGCGTGATGTCCGTGGTGAAGTCCGCAACAGGCCCCTGACCTGCGATCTGCAGGTTCACCGATGGGCGTCCGCGCAGGTCCAAGATACGTGCCGCGATCCCGTTTTCAGCTTCGGACAATTGCAGCTTCAGGTCGACAAGATTTTCGGTGCCGTCGAAACTGACATCAACGACGAATTGACCCCGTTTGGCATCTGTGCGTTCCGCGGTCAGTTGCGCATCGGCGCGGCCATCTGCGAGAGACGCTGCAGCAGTCAGCGACATCTGCGCCGTCTCGCCCAGTACCGGCTCCCCAAGCAGAATCTGTGCGATGTCGAGGGTTTCAATCTCCACACTCACGGGAAGATCGGGCAATGCAAAGGTGCTCGCTTCAGGTGATGGACCGGATTCTGGTTGCGCTTCGGGGAGACGGTCCAGCCGAACTTGTTTTGCGGACAGCTCTGTGATGTCGATCCGTCCTCGCAACAAGGCACGGCGATCCCACGTCATCGACAGATCGCGCATCTCCAACCATGTGCCTTGGGTGTCGGCAATGCGGATGGATTGGATGGTCGCTTCCGAACTAAGCGCCCCGGCGAAACCATCAATCGTGACGACCCGGCCTTCACCGCCAAGACTGTCTTCCAGCAACTTGGTGAGAAACCCTTTGTCATCCCGTTCTTCGCCAAAGGACTGCGCCTGCCCGAAGGTGGCGGGACCACACATCAGCAGCGTCAGGATCAAGATATGCAGCAGATATCGCATCAAAAGGCCTGCCCGATGCCGATATATAGCTCAAAGCCGTTTTCATCGTCCGGACCGCTAAGCGGGACTGCAACGTCAAAGCGGATCGGGCCCAGTCCAGTATCATACCGCACCCCGGCACCCGCACCGGTGTGCCAGTCTCCGGATGAGCCATCCGGAAAACTTTCTTCTCCGACGTAGCCCGCGTCAAAGAAGCCAACCACGCTCAGCTTGTCCCCGGTCTTCACACGAATTTCACTCGACAGGCCAACAAAGGACCGACCGCCAATGATGCGTCCACCGCCGACGTCCACTCCCAGTGATTGGTACTCCTGTCCGCGCACGGTGCCGCCTCCGCCCGAGTAAAACAGATAGTCCGTGGGAACGCGTGTCAGGCTTGGGCCAAATATTGCGCCAAGTTGGCCCCGTAGCGCAAAAGTCACGCGATCATCCGTACCTGTGCTGCGATAGGCGCGGGCATCCAGCAAGACGCGCGCACCATTGTCGGTGCCGGATACTCCCACAAACGGCATCACGCTGGCATTGGCATAGTAACCGGACGTCGCGTTCAATTCGTCATTGCGATAGTCCCACTCCGCGCTGAGAGGAAATGTCAGAACCCGGTAAGACCGGGACCCAAACGCATCGCGTGTTTCGGCAGCTTCATAGCCAATCGCATAGGAATATTCTCGGTTGTCTGATGCATAGTGGCGCAAGCCTGCTTCTACGGACACGCGTTCTGACTCGTAGTTCGGTTCGTCGAGGCTCACGATCTCTAAGGTCGCAAAGAAGTCCGTGTTCACGCTGAACGTGGCGGGACGACCGAAGGTAACACCAATTTCATAGTCTTCACCGCCAGTATCGCCGCCAATTCCGCGCATCTCCGCGTCAAATCGCAGACGTTCGCCGCCCCCGAACAAATTGCGATGCAGCCAGAATGTGCTGAGCATCAGCCCTTCGCGGGAAGACAGTTCCGCCCCAAATCCAAACCTGCGCCTGCGGGACTCTGCAACTTGCGCCACCACATCGAGCCGGCCATCAGATGTTGGTGTTTCTGCTTCCGTCAACGCAACCGAGGCAAAAACCCCGGATCGGCGCAACCGCAAGGCCGCGCGGCGCAGGTCAGCCGGATCAAAGACGTCCCCTTCTGGCAGACCCGCGATTTCGCGAATGCGTTCCGCGCGCATACGACGATTGCCGGTCACCTGAAGTTGACCAAAGCGCAGCTTCGGGCCGGGGGTAAGCCGAATGTCTGCATCAAGGCGGTTTTGCGCGTGCCGCGCTGTGACCGACTGATCAGCCACACTCGCCTTTGCATGACCCTGATCCCGCCAGCCGGTGATCCCCGCAGTCACCGCCTCGCGCATTGCGGATACAGACGCCTGTTGATCGGTCGCGAAGCCTTCTGGCAACTGTGTTTCAGGTGCTAGCGGAGACACACGTGCGCGACCAAATGTGAAAACGGGCCCAGGCTCCACCGTAATATCCACGCGATTGACGGAAGAAGGTGGTGAAAGCGCCGGGATCTGCGCTGCTTCGCGCCCGTTTACTTGAATGGAGACGGTCGGCGCGAAGTGACCCGCATCATAAAGGGAACCAACGATCCGCGCATAATCGGCGCGTGCAGCGGCAAGTACGTCCTGAACCGTTTTGGGTTTGTCATCCTGCTTAAGGGACGCGGTCAAAGAGGCCGCGCGAATGGTTTCGTCCAGCGTGTCGTTTGAGTCAGACACAGACAGGCGGAATTCAAACGCATTGGCAATGCCAGCGAAGAAAAACAGGAAAACCGCCAGTCCTGCGTGCTTCAGCATTGGGGCTTTTGCCCTCCGTTGTTGCTGCTGATCTTACTCGATTTCCAATAGGTCTAGGACACAACGCATGAATTGCCCATGGGTTCCGCAATCAAAATGCAGTTACGCGCCTTTGTTCCACAACATCGAGCGATGCAAACCATGCTCAGGCTGGCGTTTTGGTGGGCGACACCCGGTAAACAAGCTCGGCATCGGCTGAGGCTGCGTGCGCATCCGCGCGGGCTTGCAAGTCGACATGATGGGGCGACTTTTTGCAAACCGGGTCCGTCGCACCTGCATCCCCGACCAACGCCATCGCCTGACAGCGGCAACCACCGAAATCGATCTCTTTACGATCGCAGCTTTGGCAGGGGTCCGGCAACCAGTCCGTCCCGCGATAAGCATTGAAGGCCGCGCCTTCGTACCAGATGTCCCGAAGGGATTTTTCGCGCACAGTGTCAAAACTCAGATGCGGGATTGATTGCGCCGCGTGGCAGGGCAGCACTTGCCCGTCGGGCGCAATGTTTAACCCCGATGTGCCCCAACCGCCCATGCAGCGTTTCGGGAAATCCTCGTGATAATCCGCAGGCACATAGTCGATCACCAACTGCCCTTTCAGCGCTTTGCGCGCCTCGTTCACGATGCGGGTTGCCTCCTGTGCCTGTTCACGCGTGGGCATCAACGCGTCCCGGTTTTCCAGCGCCCAACCGTGGAACTGCACGGTGGCGACCTCAATCCGGCGCGCGCCCATCTCCTGTGCCATCTCCAGCGCGCGGGGCAGTTGGTGCAAATTGCGCCGGTGCAGAACGCAGTTCAGCGTGAGCGGAAACCCGATCTCCGCGATCCACTCGGCCACCTGCATCTTGCGCGCATAGCCGCCTTTGTACCCGCCAATCTCATCCGCCATCTCGGGCGTGGTGCCTTGCAGCGACAGTTGGATATGATCGAGTCCCGCGGCATCCAGTTCCGCCATCCGTTTCTGAGTCAAACCAATGCCGGAGGTGATCAGGTTGGTATAAAGCCCGGCGTCTCGGGCGGCCTGCACCAATGGCACCAGATCGCGACGCGACGCAGGTTCACCCCCGGATAGGTGGAGTTGCAGCACGCCAATCTCTGCGGCTTCCTTGAACACGCGGACCCATGTTTCTGTGTCCAGCTCCGCATCCAGCCGCGCCATCTCAACGGGGTTGGAGCAGTAGGGACAAGACAGCGGACAACGATGCGTCAGCTCTGCGAGCATCGCGATGGGGGGCTTCACACTCATTGTGTCACGTCCAGAAACCGGCGGTCCCGCAGCGCGCCGAGAAAGCCTGCGCTGTCTTTGGCGATCTGCTCTTCGGGGGCGTTATACTTGGCCGCGAGGTCAGCCACGATTTCCCCGAAACTCCGCGTTCCGTCGACTTCGGACAGCACAGCATGACCCACCTGATCCAGCGTCACCGCGCGTTCCGGCGCAAGCAACACCCACATATCCCGCACTTTGTCGAAATGCAGGCGCACGCCGCGCGGCAGGGCTGGGATGTCCTCGGGCGCCATTCAGGACGCCTGCTTGAGGGCAAGACCCTCCCCCGGTTGCCATGCCCCGGGCGGAATGCGCGCGGGTTCGACATATGCGCCCCAAAGCGCATCCAACTGGGCCCAAAGCACATCGGTTTTGAACTCCAACGCGGCGGCGGCCATGTCCTGCTTTTCCTGTGTATCCGCGTGATCCAGCACCCATGACAACCCAAAGGCCACATCCTTAGGGGCCTCTTTCAGCCGGTTCTGGAAGTATGACAGCGAGGAATCATCCGCGAATTCATAGTTTTTCAGAAGCCCCTGAATACGGTTGGCGTGGATCTTGGGCGCGAACAGCTCTGTCAGCGACGCGGCGACGGCCTCCAGCAAAGTCTTGTCGCGCACATACCGGACATAGGCATCCACGCAGAATTTTGTCGCGGGCAACACGCCTTGGCGCGAGGCTACATAGTCACGATCCAACCCAACGGCTTCGGCCAGCCGCAACCATCGCTGAATCCCGCCTTCATTGGTGTCTGTGCCGTCGTGATCCTCAATCCGGGACCGCCAGATGCGGCGCAGCTGTGGGTCTTCAACCCGAGACATGAAGGCCGCGTCTTTGATGGGGATGGAATGCTGGTAGTAGTACCGATTGATCACCCAGGCGCGGACCTGATCCGGAGAGCAGCCCCCGCCGTGCAACAAGTCGTGGAACGGGTGCAGGTCGTGATAGCGTTCCTTACCAATCTGGCGCAGACGGGCTTCGAAATCGTCGCGGGATTGCGTCATGTGGTGATCTCCATTCCATCTTGCGCGACGATCCAGCCTGCCGCTTCGGCCTCAGCCTTTTCCGTGCTGTCCGGGCGTAGGACCGGGTTGGTGTTGTTCATGTGAACAAAGATTTTCCGGCCCACCTCAATATCTTCAAAAGCGCGGATCGACCCGGCCTCACCGCTCATCGACATGTGACCCATGCGGGCGCCAGTCTTTTGACCAAGGCCCGCCGTGATCATCTCATCATCCGCCCAAAGTGTGCCGTCAAAGAACACCGCATCCGCGCCGGTCAGCCGCGTGCTCAGGTCGTCCGTCATTTTGGCGCAACCCGGGATGTAGTAACTGCGCGACGTATCCGTGTTCAGTTCCACACCCACGGTTTGATCGCCCATCAGGTCGGTCACGACCTCTTCGCCTTCCATATACAGCGGCACCTTACCCGGCACGGCAAACAGGGTTGCTTGCAAGCCTGATGCCAACTCAAAGCTTTGATCCAGCGCGATGGTCTCGCGCGTCACCACACCTTCTCGCAGCGCATCGAAAATCGGATTCTGGCTCAGGACCTCGTGAATTCCGGCCGTCGCAAATAACGTGAATGGCTGCACTTCACGCAGGATCAAAAGCCCTGCGATGTGGTCGATATCGCCATTGGTCACCAGCACAGATCGCAGTGGCAATTCTCGCAGACCCGTCGGATGCAATGCGGCCGTGGCGGCCAGTTGGTCGCGTATGTCAGGCGATGCATTGAGAACAGCCCAATCTACCCCATTGCCAGTCACAGCCAGCGACGATTGGGATTGAGCAGGAATTTGCCCATCACGGGCAAGATTGCAATTGGTGCAGCCGCAATTCCATTGTGGCAATCCGCCACCCGCGGCTGCGCCCAATATGCATGCGCGCAGAGACATCAAGACACCTCCGCGCGAAAAGCCTTAGAACAGGACGCCGTCTTCGTCGCCGTGGTCCGGGCCATACATGTTGATTTCCATACCGCATTCAATTTCGCGGATCACAGGTTTCGTCCAAGCCATCGGGATTCCTCCTTTGCGTAGCTTCGGTGAGTTTGCCAAAAACAAAGCCAAAAGACGACTCCTAATTGTATTTGCGTGTCTAGACTTTGGTCTTAGCCCTTGCGTTTCATCAATCCACGCGCGGGATCGTAGCCCCAAACGGCCCCAAAAAGCAGGACAAGAGTCGCCAAAACGACCCAGACAAACGACGGTGCATTGAAGTCCACGTACAAAGCAAACCGGATCAACTCGACCACATGGGTGAAGGGGTTCACGGCACAGATGTCATGCAGCAGCTCGGAGCTTTCCGCCATTTTCCACAGCGGATACAGCGCCGAGGACAGGAAAAACATTGGGAAGATCACAAAGTTCATCACACCTGCGAAGTTCTCAAGCTGTTTGATGAAGCCGGACAGAACCAGCCCCAAAGCCCCCAACATCACGCCCCCAAGGATCAGCGCGGGCAGCACCGTTACATAACCCCAAAGCGGCATCGTGATGTCAAACAAGGCGGCGACGGCGAGGAACGTGTAGACTTGCAGCACTGATATCGACGTCGATCCGATCAGCCGACAGACCAGCAACCACCAGCGCGGCAGGGGGCTGGTCAACAACAACCGCATCGAGCCCATTTCTCGGTCATACACCAGCGACAACGAAGACTGCATCCCATTGAACAGCAGCACCATCGCGCACAGGCCGGGCACGATGTAGGTCTCATACGTGATGTACGTCTGATATGGCGGGATGATCGAGACTCCCAATGCCGCCCTGAAGCCTGCCGCGAAAACCAATAGCCAAACGAGCGGGCGCACGAGGGCAGCGAGGAAGCGTTCGCGCTGATGCACGAAACGCAGAAATTCGCGCGCGACGATGGCGCGAAGGACAGACAGCCAACCGGTCATACCGGTGCTTTCGTTTGGGACAGGAACCAGTCGGGCAAAGGCGTCTCGCCGCGAATGTCACCGGCTCGACCGTCTGCGAGGATCTTGCCCTGATGCAGCACCAAAAGATGATCGCTGTCACGGACCTCATCCGTCAGGTGCGTCGTCCAGAGTACTGTCAGCCCCTGTTCGGCCAAGTCATGCACATGGCCGGTGATTGCCGCGCGCGACGCCGCGTCCAGACCCACCGTGGGTTCATCTAGCAGCAGCACTTGTGGGTCATGCAGCAGCGCGCGGGCCAGTTCTGTGCGTCGTCGGTGACCTCCGTTCAAGGATCGCACCCGCTCACCGGCGCGTTCCGACATGTCGAGCCGGGTCAAAGCCGTGTCGATCCGGTCCGGGATTTCGGAGCGGGGCAGTGCATGGAGTGCAGCGAAATAGGCAAGGTTCTGGCGCACTGTCAGATCAAGGTCGAGCGTGGGTTGCTGGAACACCACTCCCAAAGCCGCAAGCGCTTGTGAGGCCTCGCTCCGCAACGAATGACCCGCTATCGCGATCTCGCCCTTTGGGGCCACCAGCAGCCGGGTCAGCAGAGACACGAGTGTGGACTTTCCTGCGCCATTTGGACCAAGCAGCGCGCAGAATGTGCCCGCGGGCAGATCGAACGCGACTGCGTCTAGCGCCTGTTTCGGCCCATATGCAAAGCTGAGATTTTGAACGCGCAGACCCATGGCGGGCATAACGGCAGGGCAGGCGCGGTTTGGCAAGGGGGGAGCTTGGCTCCAAGCGCGGAACAAGGCGAAGCCGCCGCGCAATCGACGGGCCGCCCGCACGGCCTGTCGATGTGTTTAGGTCCGCGCAACGCTGTGGCTATGCGCTACCACGGTTGGCATAAAACAAGTCGTACAAGCCATTGATCGACAGACCGCGTCCCGTCAATTGCGCTAAAACATTGTCTAATCTGCAATCTATGGTACGGATTCATCAAACGACGGGAGGACAACACTATGCGCACGAGAGCCGCAGTTGCATTGGAAGCTGGCAAGCCGCTTGAGATTATGG
>CAZDXI010000117.1:0-9129 GCA_964509095.1 uncultured Rhodobacterales bacterium | reverse complement strand
GGGCAAGCCCCTCGCGCTCCCCGGGATGTATCTGGCAAAGTGAAGGGAAGGCGCATGTTTCAAAGTTTCGAGGTAAGCGCGAGACCAGAGCAAGGTCCCCCCCGGTTGAAGGCGTTGCGTTCGTTGATGACGCAAAACCGTGTTGCTGGATTCATTGTCCCCCGCGCCGACGCACATCAGGGCGAATATGTCGCCCCACGAGATGAGCGGCTGGAATGGCTTACTGGGTTCACGGGGTCGGCGGGCTTCTGCATTGCGTTGCAGGACATCGCGGGTGTGTTTATCGACGGGCGTTACCGGACCCAAGTGAAAGCCCAGGTCGATCTGGAGCATTTCACCCCCGTACCATGGCCTGATGTGAAACCCGGGGATTGGCTGAAAGAGCACCTACCCGACGGGGGCCGCGTTGCTTATGATCCGTGGCTTTATACCAAGGGGCAGTTGAACGCGCTCGAAACGGCGCTCGAAGGTTCGGGCATCGAACTGGTGCAAAGTGGCAATCTTGTTGATCAGATCTGGGACGATCAACCCGGCCCTCCGATGGAACCGGCCAAGGTACATCCATTTGAATTCGCAGGGGAAACACACGAAGACAAGTGCGCCCGCATCGCGGCAGAGATGGACAAGGCGGGGCAAAGTGCAGCCGTCATCACGTTGCCGGATTCAATCTGCTGGCTGTTGAACCTGCGCGGCGCGGATGTACCAAGGAACCCGGTGCTGCACGGCTTTGCGATCCTGCACAGTGATGCAACTGTCGATCTGTTTGTCGCGGGCGCCAAGCTGGCCGAGGTGCGCGATCATTTGGGCGACGCGGTGCGTTTGCACGAGCCAGAGACGTTTTTGGATGCCGTCAAAGCGCTGAGCGGCAAGGTATTGGTCGACACCAATTCAGTGCCGGTGATCGTGACGGACTTGTTGGGGGACAAGGCGGTTCTGGGCATGGACCCGGTTGCACTGCCCAAGGCCCGCAAGAATGCGGCCGAAATCGAAGGTTCCGCCGAGGCACATTTGCGCGATGGGGCCGCGGTGGTTGAATTGCTGGCATGGCTCGACGGGCAAACCCCCGGCTCCCTGACAGAGATCGATGTAGTCAAACGGCTGGAGGCCGCGCGGCGGCAGGACAACGCCCTGCGCGATATCTCGTTCGAGACGATCTCCGGCACTGGGCCGAACGGCGCAATTATGCACTACCGCGTGACCGAAGAAACGGAGTCCACGTTAGAAGACGGGCACTTACTGGTTCTGGATTCTGGAGGGCAGTATCTGGACGGGACCACCGACATCACGCGCACAATCGCCATTGGCACCCCGGAGGCGGAAGCCAAAGCCTGCTTCACCCGCGTGCTGCAAGGCATGATCGGTATGTCGCGTTTGCGCTGGCCCAAGGGCTATGCTGGCCGCGATATTGAGATGATCGGACGCCTGCCACTCTGGATGGCGGGACAAGATTTCAATCACGGGCTGGGGCATGGCGTTGGCGCGTACCTGTCTGTGCACGAAGGCCCACAACGCCTTGCCCGGACATCACATGTCGCGCTTGAACCAGGCATGATCCTGTCCAATGAGCCGGGCTATTACCGCGAAGGCGCGTTCGGCATTCGCATCGAAAACCTGATTGTTGTAGAAATAGCTCCCAATTTACCGGGTGGAGACGATCATCGGAACCAACTCTGTTGGCGCACGCTGACCTTTGCCCCGATTGACCGCCGGTTGATCGTTGTGGATATGCTGAGCCCCGAGGAACGCGCGTGGCTCAATGCCTATCACGCAGAGGTGCTGGACAAGATCGCCCCCCGCGTGTCCGACAACACACGAGACTGGTTGCAAGGGGCCTGCGCGGCAGTGTAAAAGGTCAGTTCCCTGTAAACGTGTGCGCTGATTTACTGGGACAGCAACCGTTGAAAAGGGGACCATTATGGCCGATCACATCCGAATTACCAAAGCGGACGGACGCTGGAGCGTGCGTGCAGGCGGAGCCGTTCTGGGCGAAAGCGATAACGCGTTGGAACTGGCCGAAGGCGACTACCCGACCGTGATCTATTTCCCGCGCGAAGACATCGCGATGGCGTTCCTTGATGCGACGGATAAGACGACTCATTGCCCGCACAAAGGGGATGCGAGCTATTTCTCGGTTGTGACCAAATCGACCACGCTGGAGAACGCGGTGTGGAGCTATGAAGACCCCAAAGACGGCGTCGCCCGGATCAAAGGGCATCTGGCGTTCTACACCAATGACGGGATCGCAGTGGAGAAGATCTGAGCGTTCGGTGCTCTCAGGAAATCGCAACCTCACCGCGATAAACCCTTGGGCGTAAGCTTACAAAAGCGCGCGCCAAAGACCTCCTGCATCCATAAGTCGGGACGAGGTGCGCGTCGGAGACGATGGTATCAACTATCGCGCATCCTCCTGATTTCGGGATAAAATCCGGGCTCAGGGCCATCACTTCCGTCTTTGACGGGCCCGTCATATTTCTTGCTGACGTTATCACAAAGTCACGCGACACCCTGCCGCCCAAACCGGGCGAGCGGGATATGAGTCTTTGCCGAAGCACCCAGCGCGCAAGCAAGGGTGCAGTCCGCCATACTCAGAATACGTCAGGAAGGCGCTAACTATGCTCTTCCGCCGCCGTCGCCGCCAACGCCCGGTTATAGGCCTTCAGCGCATCCACATGGAACAACGCGCCCAGCAACTCGGGCGGGGCATCTTCGCCGGCCAGTGTCACAACCGGGACAAAGGGAACTGAGGTGCGGTCAAAGATCGGCATCGCGACCTCCAGCGTGGCATTGCCATCGACATAAATGCCCTCCCCGATCAGTTCCCAACAGCGTTCTTCATCACCCGCACGGGTGTCGGCCATATCGCGCATCACGTTGGCCACGCGGAACATCGCCAGCAGATACGCCTGCGGTCCGGCGGCAAGGTGAATGCCGCGTCGTTCCAACTGGGTCAGGAAGAACGACCGATCCACCAGCTTGGATGCCAGCGCCGTGGACAGCGACACAGACACCATCACGGCAAGCCCGGTCTGCCAGTCTCCGGTCAACTCAAACACAATCAGCGTCGTAGAAATCGGCGCGCCCAGCACCGCTGCCGCCACAGCGCCCATGCCCGCCAGCGCGTAAAGCGTGGCAGACCCGGACCACTCCGGCAGGAGGGCCGTGGCAATCAACCCGAACCCAAGGCCTGTCAGCGCGCCCACCATCAAGGACGGTGAGAATACCCCGCCGCCCATGCGGCCCGCCATTGTAATCGCCACTGCGATGACCTTGAGCATGGCAAAGATGATCGCTTCGTGAAACATCAGCTGCCCGGTCAGCGCCAGCGACGTGGTTTCATAACCAACCCCGATGATATGCGGGAAGAACACCGCCAGCGCCCCCAAAGCAAGCCCGGCAAACGCAGGACGCAACCAACGCGGCATGCGCAGATCGCTTTGGATGTTGTTGCCAAAGGTCTCCGCCCAGAAAATGGCGCGCATCTGAACCACAGCGACCAGACCGCAGACAAGGCCGAGGATCAGAAAAGCGGGCAGTTCTACATAGAACGCGAGTTCAGATGCAACGGGCAACGAGAACTCGGTCACGCCGCCATATTCCAACCGGTTGATCACCGTGCCTGCGGCGGCCGCAATCGCGATGGGCGCAAAGGCGTGTACTGCGAAATGGCGCAACACGACTTCCAACGCGAACAGCGCCCCGGCAATGGGCGCGTTAAAGCTAGCGGACACGGCTGCGGCCACGGCACAGCCCAAAAGATCGCGGCCCGTGATCCCATCTGCTGCGATACGCTTGCTGACCCATGTGGAGATAACTGCGGCAAGGTGCACCACGGGCCCTTCCCGCCCGGTCGAACCACCCGAGGACAGCGTGATCATCGACGCAAGTGCGGAGGCAAGCCCCGCCCGTTGCTCCACGCGGCCATCATGCAACGCGGCGCCTTCGATCACATCCGCGACCGAACGTACGCGCCCGTCCGGCGTGAACAGATGCAGGATCACCCCCACGATCAGCCCACCAATCACCGGGATGATCACAATCCAATACCACGGCAAACCTTCGGCAAAGCTGTGCAGGTACTGCACATCCTCGGTGCCATAGATAAAGGCCTGAAGCTGCTCGATCCCTTTGCGGAAAAACAGGGCAGCGAACCCGGCAGCAATCCCGATCACAAGGGCGATGAACCAGAACTGGATCTGGGAGGGTCCCCGGTGGCGCAATACCTGCCACCCGTCCTTGCAGGCCGTGACGGCCTGATCAAGTTGCTGTGACAGGGGGGAGCGTTGCGGCTCTGACATCGACGCGACCAGTTGCGGGTTTCAGCCCTTGATAGGGCGCGATGCGGAGCGGGGAAACCCCCGTTCAACCGGTGGTTAACGGCTGTGTGTCACGGTTGCGTCAGCCAGCCAGAAGCGCGCGCGCAGCTCCGCGCGCCTCGTCCGTGATTTTGTCACCCGACAGCATGCGCGCGATCTCGTCCACCCGGTCGGGATCCGCCAGCGGCACCACGGTCGAGGTGGTCATACCCTTGGCCACGGATTTCTCCACCCGCCAGTGATGCGCGCCAAGGGCTGCAACCTGCGGAGAATGCGTGACAACCAGCACCTGACCATTCGCGGCCAGATCAGACAGGCGGCGCCCCACGGCATCAGCGGTCGCGCCACCGACGCCCCGGTCGATCTCATCAAAGATCATCGTCAGCCCCGATTGGCCTTGGGTCAGGCAAACCTTGAGCGCCAGAAGGAACCGGCTGAGTTCGCCGCCCGAGGCGATCTTGTTCAGCGCGCCCGCGGGTGCTCCGGGATTGGTCGCGACGGTAAAGGCCACCATGTCCTGCCCATCGGGGCCGGGCGTGTCGGCAGTGATATTGGTGGCAAAGACCGCGCGTTCCATTTTAAGTGGGGCGAGCTCCTTGCTGACCGCCTTGTCGAGCTTTTGGGACGCCTTACGCCGGGCCGCAGACAACGCATCAGCAGCCCTTGCATAGGTGGCTTCCGCTTCGCGCCAATCCTGACCGAGCCTCGCAATATCCGCATCTCCCGCATCGAGTGCCGCCAGTTTGGCGCGCAGGTGTTCTGCCAGTTGCGCAAGGTCATCGGGCGCGACGCCATGCTTGCGAGACAAACCACGCAGGGCAAAGAGCCGTTCTTCGCAGGCTTCAAGCTCGTGCGGGTTGAAGCGCAGCGCGTCCATGCAGCTTTCGACACCGCTGGCCGCATCGCCAAGTTCGTTCATCGCGCGCGCCAGCGCTGCGAGCGGCGCATCAAGTTGACCATCGGCTTGATCCGCCACCCCTTCGAGCCAGCGCATTGCGTCAGTCAACGTGCCCTCTGCGCCATCATAGCTGAGGGCGGAATGGGCGCGGGCGATATCGGCAGCAATCTTTTCGGCGCCTTGCATCATCCGGCGGCGTGCGTCGAGCTCTCCGTCCTCGCCCGGTTTCGGGTCAAGCGCGTCGAGTTCGGATACCGCGTGGCGCAGGAAGTCTTCTTCGGCCCGCACCGTTTCAAGCGCGGCTTCGGCTTGGGTCAGCGCCTTTTCGGCGGACTTGAGGTCGGACCAAGCCTTGCGGGTCTTGCTGACAGCTTTGTCGAGGGCCCCGAATTCATCCAAAATCGCACGGTGCCCGCGCGGGTTCAGCAGGCCCCGATCATCGTGTTGACCGTGCAGTTCAACCAAAACATCCGAGAGCGCGCGCAGCACTTCTCCACTGACGCGGCGATCATTGACCCACGCCGTCTTGCGTCCGTCACTGGTATTGAGCCTGCGCAGGATCAGCTCATCGGGCTCTGGCAAGCCCGCCTCGCGCAGAACCTCCCGCGCGGGATGATCAGGGCCAAGGTCAAACCATGCAGAGACTTCGCCGGAGTCGGCCCCCTGCCGCACCAAGTCTGCCCGACCACGCCAACCCAGCACAAAACCCAAAGAATCCAATAGGATGGACTTACCCGCCCCGGTCTCTCCGGTCAGCACATTCAGGCCGGGTTGGAACGCAAGCTCCAGCCGGTCGATGATCAGCATATCCCGAATTTCGAGCCCACGCAGCATGTGGAGTCACCCCCGGCTTCGTGCGGTTACAACCATTTGCCCTGAATCATCTGGCGATAGACGCGCGACAACCACGAGTTTCCGCGCGGGCGCGGCTCCAGTCCGGCGCCGGTCAGCAGGCTGTAACTGGCGCTGTACCACTCGGTCGACTGGAAGTTATGACCAAGGATGGCTCCGGCCGTTTGTGCCTCATCCGTCAGGCCGAGCGACAGATATGCTTCCACCAATCGGTGCAGGGACTCGGCGGTGTGCGTCGTCGTCTGGAAGTCTTCGACCACCACGCGGAAGCGATTGATCGCTGCCGGGTAGTGTTCTTTTTTCAGGTAGTAGCGCCCGATCTCCATTTCCTTGCCCGCCAGATGATCAAAGGCGAGGTCGAATTTCAGGATCGATGACTTGGCGTATTCGCTGTCTGGATACCGTTCGATCACATCGCGCAGGGATTGCAGCGCCTGAAAGGTCAGACCCTGATCGCGGCCCACATCGTCGATCTGGTCATAGTAGCTGAGCGCCAGCAAATACTGCGCATAGGCCGCATCATCATCATTGGGATAAAAGTCGATAAAACGTTGCGCGGCAGAGCGGCTGTTTTCGTAGTCCCGGTCCTGATGGAACGAAAATGCCTGCATGATTAACGCGCGCTTGGCGAGGTCGCTGTACGGATAGAGTCGTTCGATTTCCGCAAAATAGAAGGCCGCATCATCCGGGCGGCGACGCTCCAGTTCGAATTCACCGCGTTCGAAGATTTGCTTGGGAGAATAGGTTTCCAGCGGGATTTCTTCGTTGGAAAACAGCCGGCCACCGCCGTTGCCGTTGCCTTCTCCGCAGCCTGCCAAGGCCGCGACCAGAACGAATGGAACCACCCGTTTTACCCAGTCTTTCCGCCCTGTGACGCCCGTCATCCCGGTTGCCCCCAATCCTCGATCATGCACAGCGGTACCCCGTGCTTGAGTTTGGGTCTAGCACATTAATTCGCGAGGCAAAATGCAGATTTACGTGATCGCAGAGCGGCATGTAACGCGCGTGTGCCTTAGGCAACTTGCGGGATTTCATCCCAATGCAGACCGTAACCCGGCAGACGCGCAGCCTGCGTGTCGCCACAGGTAATCATCCGCACCGCGTCCGGCGTCGCAAAGAGCTTGCGCAGCAGCATGTTGGTGATGGTATGACCGGCGCGGTTGCCCGTGTAGTGCCCGATCATCGGGGAGCCTGCCAACGCCAGGTCACCCAAAGCGTCGAGCATCTTGTGACGCACAGGCTCATCACGGTGACGCAGACCACCGGGGCTGACGACGTCTTCGCCATCAAACACAACCGCGTTTTCGCCCGGCTCACCACCCAGTGCGAGGCCATTGGCCTGCATCATGTCCACATCGGCCTTGCGGCAGAAGGTGCGGCTGTCGGACAGTTCGCGCGCGAAGCTGCCATTGGCCATGTTCAGAACTTTGGATTGCTGACCGATCGCCGCATCTGTGAAATCGATGTGGAATTCGATCTTCATGATGTCGGACGGTTTGATTGTCGCCACAGCGTCGCCATGCTGAACCGTGACTTCCTTCAGGACTTCGAACGCCCGCACAGGCGCGTCCAGACGCTGCAGGCCCTTGGCCATGATCGCGCGCACGAATTGCACAGCGGAGCCATCAAGGATCGGAACCTCGGGACCATCGATTTCGATTAGTGCGTTATGCACGCCGCAGCCCATCAGAGCCGCCATCAGATGTTCGACAGTGGAAACGCTTACACCGGCTTCATTCACCAGCTTGGTGCAAAGCGGGGATTGTTCGACAATGTCCCAACGCGCAGGGATCAGCGCAGAGCTGCCTTCGACGTCCACACGTTTAAACCAAATGCCATGCTCGGCAGACGCAGGGCAAATCGCAAGGCGCACAGGCGCGCCTGTATGCAAGCCATGGCCGCGAAAAATCACAGGTGATTTCAAAGTTGTCTGCACTGGTGCCCCGTCTTCTCGTTTCTGCGCCACGCAATTTGGTGACAATTATTAAGACGAGGTAGAGATACGCCTTGCAGGGTGTTGTCTCAATTCACGCTTTGTAACGGGCTGAAACATGACACAGAGGGTCGGCGGAAGATTGCCGGAGGGCGCCAAAGCTTTGATTTAGAACGGAAAAGGGCCACACGAAGTGGCCCCATCCTTGTAACATTGTGACTGGATCAGTTCGCTTGGCGGCGCAGGAAGGCCGGAATTTCAATGCGTTCCTGATCCGGTTCCGCCTGAGCCTGCGGCGCAGGGGCCGCAGTCGGGGCCGGAGCCGCCGCACGCTGGACCGGTGGCTGCTGGCGCGGAGCGGGTGCTTGCGCCGCACCATCGCCTTGGCCCGTCATGCGGTTGATCAGCGAATTGATCCCGAAACGCGGCTTGTCCGCTGCAGTTCCGCTATCTTCCGCGGGATGCGCTTGCGGTGCTGCCGCCGCCGGAGCGGCACGCTGTGTTGCGGCCTTCAGGCGCGCCAGCGCTTCCGGGGACGGCGTGCCAGGTGCGGGTGTTTGCGGAGCCGCGTATTCTTCCGGGTGCGCTTCCAGAGATTCTGCTGTCGGCTCAAACGGTGCAGGTTCCGGACGGTATGCAGGTGCGGGCAGACCGTCTTCGGACACGGCAACCTCTTGATCACCCTCAAAGATGTTCTCTGCCAGATCTTCGGCAGCAGCTTGCTGCGCGTCGATCTCTTCGAACAGGCCCGGTTCTTCTGTCGTCGCAGCAACTTCAGGCTGCGGCGCAGGCTCTGCGTCGGCGACCCTTTCGTCTTCTGCAGTGACAGTTGTGGTCAGCGGCGCGCTCAGCGAGCGGCGCGGAACTGGCATGTCGCCCACGTTTTCGTTGGCATCGATGCCTGTCGCCACAACGGAAACCCGCATGGTGCCCTGCATGTCGGGATCCAGTGTGGAGCCGACGATGATGTTCGCGTCCGGATCGACTTCCTCGCGGATGCGGTTGGCCGCTTCGTCCAGTTCGAACAGCGTGAGGTCGTGTGCGCCGGTGATGTTGATGAGAACACCTTTCGCACCGCGCAGGGAGATTTCGTCCAGCAGCGGGTTCGCGATGGCCTTCTCGGCGGCTTGGAT
>CAZDXI010000116.1:6603-9139 GCA_964509095.1 uncultured Rhodobacterales bacterium | reverse complement strand
AATTTGCACCAACGCGCTGGCATAGGGGCGCTTGTCTGCAATCATGATGCATTCCTTGATGAACGGACTCGCCTTCATCACGTTTTCGATCAAAGACGGCGACAGGTTCTTGCCCGCCGCGTTGATCATGATGTCTTTCTTGCGATCAATCAGGGTCAGCGAGCCATCGGCCTCGATCTGCCCCACATCGCCTGTGTGCAGCCACCCGTCGATAATCGTCTCGCCCGTCGCTTTGGGGTTCTTGTAATATCCTTTGAACACGGTCGGGCCTTTGAACAGGACCTCGCCATCTTCCGCAATCTTGCACTCCACTGTCGGCACTGGAAAACCGACGCGCCCGTCGCTAGTGCCCCACTCTGGCTGGATCGTGCCCACACCCGAGGTCTCCGACATGCCCCAGCCTTCACGGATGTTCACACCAATGCCCCGGAAGAATGCCAGCAAGTCCTCTGAAATAGGCGCAGCAGCCGAGATCGCGAATTTCACCTTCCCAAGCCCTAGGTACGACCGGATATGCCGGTAAACCAACAGGTCCCAGAACCGATGCGCCAGACGATCCTTGGTGCTCCATTGATCCCTGCGTTTCTCTCCCCGGGCTTGTGCGCCTTTCAGCGCCAACAAGGTCATCGGGCGACGCAAGGTTCCCGCCGTCTGCGCCTGCACCAGCACCCCGGCCTGCATGCGCTCCCAGATGCGTGGCACGCCAAAGAACACTTCTGGCGCCACTTCGCGCAGATCAAGCGTGATCGTGCGCAGAGACTCCCCGAAATTCATAACAAACTGACGGGACAAACCATTCACCACGGTGACCGCCTGCTCTGCGATGTGACAAAGCGGCAGGTAACTCAGCACATTCGTTCCGGGACCGAACTCCTTGAAAATATGGTGTGCCACGGCGCTGCCTGCGTGAATATTGGCAAACGAAATCTCCGCCGCCTTTGGCAACCCAGTGGAGCCTGACGTAAACACCATCAACGCGGTATCATCAGGCCGGATCGCGGCCTTTCTGGCACGCACATCATCGGCCACGCCGTCTTTCAATGCCTTGCGTCCAATCTCCAGCAATTCATCCCAGGTTTTGAGATTAAGGTAGTCGACCCCCTGACACCCTTTGGGATTGAACACGATCAACTGGCGCAGCTTCGGCAGTTTGCCTTCCAATTCGATGATCTTGTCGAGCTGTTCCTGATCCTCAATGAACAACATCACTGCATCCGAGGCCGTCACAAGGTGCTCAATCTCCGGTGCAGGGCTGGTCGGGTACATACCCGCCACAACACCCCCGGCAGCCCCGATCCCGAACTGCGCCTGCACCCATTCGCTCCGGTTTTCTGACAGAATGCCAATGTGATCGAGAGGCTCCATACCCAGTGCAATCAGCCCGGCAGCCGCGGCGTGCATGATCTCTTCCAGATCTGCCCATGTAACCTCGTTCCAGATACCGAAGTCTTTCTGGCGCATCGCGACTGCGCCGGGACGGTTCTGTGCGTGATCCGAGACCATCTGCACCATGGAGACAAAACTCGGATCCGGTGTATCAAAAGGCATCAATCTCTCCCATCATCGGGGTCTTGGCGGCAGAACTTGCTGAAGTTTCTGACCCGCTTTCTATCACAAAGAAAACGCCGCCTAGCTCAACCAACGTTTGCGACGTTTATAGTGTTTCACATCTCGGAACGACTGGCGCTCGGCCCCTTCGCCCATGCCAAGATAGAAGCTCTGGATGTCTTTGTCGTCGCGCAGCTTTGCGACATCCCCTTCCATCACGATCTGCCCGCTCTCCATGATGTACCCATAATCCGCCACCGAAAACGCGACATTGGCGTTCTGCTCCACCAACAGGATCGCCACACCGTCCTCTTGGTTCAGCCTCCGGATGGTTCCGAAAATCTCTTCGACAACCTTGGGCGCCAAACCCAGCGACGGTTCATCCATCAGGATCAGTTCGGGTCGGGCAATCATCGCCCTCCCAAAGGCCAGCATCTGCTGCTCCCCGCCGGACAGATACCCGGCAATCTGCCCTTTGCGTTCCTTCAGGCGTGGAAAGAAGTCATAGACCTTGTCGTAATCTGCTTTCTCGTTCCGGCGATCAAGCGCATAGCTTGCAGCGATCAGGTTATCTTCAACCGTCATCTCTGCAAAAATCCGGCGCCCTTCGCGCACATGAAACAGTCCTTGCTGTACCAATCGATCCGGTTCGATCTTCATGATCGACTGACCCTTGAACGAAATCCGCCCCTCGCCAACTTCGCCGTTTTCCAACGCCAGCAAGTTGCTCGCGGCTTTCAAAGTCGTCGTCTTGCCCGCCCCATTGGTCCCAAGCAGCGTGACGATTTTCCCATCCGGCACATCCAATGACAAACCGCGCAAGGCTTGCACTGTATGGTGATAGGTCACCTCGATATTCTCAATCGTCAGCACCGCGTCACCTCTTCATCTTGCAAGAAATATCCCGGGGAGTGCGGGGGGGTGGGCCCTCGCATTTATAGGGTGGGGCCCCGCGGGACCCCCTCCCAAATAATAAACACAACCAGTG
>CAZDXI010000116.1:0-6593 GCA_964509095.1 uncultured Rhodobacterales bacterium | reverse complement strand
ATAAATTTTCAAAAAATCCCGCGGGGGCGGCGGGGGGGGGCCCCCCCCCCATTGGTCGGGTGACGCCCCGCGTCACCCGATCCCAAATCATACAGACAACCAGTCCGAGGTCGGATTGAACAACCCGCTCTCCGGATCATAGGCATAGACCCGCCCCGTCCCGATCGCGTTGTTCTCCATGGACACATTGCCACCAAAGAACCCTCCGGAATCCCAATCGGAAATCCCGCTCAGCGTCTCAGCCACATTGTCCGCTGTCAGCTCCTTGCCCGCTTCCGCTGTGTCGCGGAACGCTTTCATGGCGATCTCCAGACCGCACATTGTTTGCAGCGCCCATGTGGACATGTATTTCTCCAGCGGCGTGCCGGCGAACATCTCTGCGCTGATCTCAGCATATTTCTGATAGCGTGGTGCATCCGCTTGATCCCAGAAATAGCGGTAAGGCATCACGCCTTCATACCCTGCAAGAAACGGTCCTGCTTCCTTGGTGATCCGATCTGCAATCAGCTTTTCCATGCCCCAGAACGTGCCCTTGAACTTGGTCGGCAATCCGAACTGGCGAGCTCCGCCAATCAGCTGTGGCCACACGCCCGTCACATAGCCGTGCAAGATGCAGTATTCCGCGCCCGATTGCGCCAACTTGGTCACGTGGGTCGGGATGTCCGCACCTTGTGGTTTCGTTGCTTCTTCCAGCACCACTTTCAGGCCCAGCTTTTCGGCCGTCGCTTTGCCGTGCTCAATCGGGTCGCGCCCGAATTCGGTGTTGGAGAAGATGAACGCAACTGTGCTGCCGCCCTCAGCTTTGATGTTCTGCAACAGGATATCGATCTGGCTCTGATAGCTCGGGCCGGACATATACTGATAAGGATGCGTTGCCGGGTCCGCCAGTTCTGAGGCAAACGAGGTCGAGCCCATGATCCGTGCATTCTCGCCCTTCAACTCCGGTGCGATCAGCTTCATCGCGCCTGTACTGTCAGCGAAATACCCGATCATATCGGTCCCGTGCGAGGCCAGCGCGCGCTGATAGTTCGCCAGCGTGTTTTGCGGCACATAGCCCGAATCTTCGGTCACGAAACGCACAGGCGTGCCTGCGATCCCGCCTTCATCGTTGAACAGCTTGGCAGCCAGATTAAAGGCGGGCGCCACAAGCTGCCCGGCAGTTGCAAACGGCCCGGTCAGCGGCAGCGAGCCACCCAGAATGTATTCCTTGGCCTGAGCCTTCAGGATCATGGGTGTGCCCAAAGCGGCGGCGGTGGTTCCAAGGAACGTCCGGCGATTGAGTGTCATGTGTAAGTTCTCCCTGTTTGTATCTGGTTATCCGCGTGCAAAGGGCCAACGGTTCAAGGCCCGCAACATGCGGTCGGTGATGTGGTTGATGCCCAAGGGTTCCTTGAGCAGGAAAAAGATCAGCAGTGCGCCAAAGGCGATCTCCTGTAGCGGAGCGGCATAACGGGCAGACGCCGTGTTCCCACCGGTCGCAAAGCTGGAGGCAACCTTGATCACCTCCGGCACCATCACGATCAGGATGACGCCAAAGACAGGTCCCATCGTGCGCCCCATCCCGCCAACGATCAGCGCGGCAACCAGTTCCAGTGACAGATCAAGCTCGAACTGCTCTGGCAGGATCCGCGCAAAGAAATACGCCATCAGCACACCTGCCAGCCCGCAATAGGCCGCCGACAAAGCAAAGGACGTCAGCTTGTAGCGCAGCAGCGATATTCCAAGGATCTCCGCCGAGTAGTCGCGATCCCGGATCGCGATGAACGCCCGGCCCACCCGCGTGCGGATCAGGTTCTGCGCCGCGAGAATGCCAGCAAAGGCGACAATCGCGATCAGACCAAACATCTCGCGCTTGGTATCCAGCACCCAACCCAGAATGTTCGGCGCAGGCGTGTTGATGCCCACGACGCCTCCGGTGAACGGTGCAAGGCTTTCATGTTCCACAAGGAATATCACGATAAAGGACGCGGCCAAGGTCGCGACAGCAAGGTACAATCCTTTCACGCGCAAAGACGGCAACCCCACCACAACCCCAATCAATGCCGCAAACGCCACCGCCAAAGGGGCTGCGATAAAAACCTGCAAACCGTCCGGAACCACGCCCGCCATCAGGTTGTGCAGGGCTGTGACGGCATAAGCTCCGATGGCGACAAACGCGCCGTGGCCCAATGACACCAGCCCGGTATAGCCCGTCAGGATATTGATCCCGACCACAGCCACCAACAGGATGCCCATCTTGCACGCAATCAGGATCAAGTAGTCGTTCGCCGTAACTGCAAACAGCGCAAGCACGGCCATCATCCCATACACAAACGCTTGTTTGTACGTGTTGTTCAGAACACGTTCGTCCGCCGCATAGGTCGATTTGAGGTTGCCGTTGATCATATCCGTTCAACCTCTTTTGAGCCCATCAACCCGTGTGGGCGGATCAGTAGGACCACCAGAACGGTCACGTAAGGCACGATTTCAGCCCAGTCGCCGCCCAGCTTCCATTGTGTCATCGCCTCCAGCACGCCCCCTGTCATGGCCGCGATGAACACACCAATGTAGCTATCAAGGCCCCCCATCAGCACGATGGCCAGAACTGAAAACCCGAACAGCCCCAGCGTCGGCGAAATCCCGTTGCGCGTAGCGAGGATCGCCCCCGCAATGGCCCCGGTGGTGCAAGCCAGAACCCAAGCCCGGGAGAATACTTTGGGCACGGAAATCCCCATAGAGTAAGCCGTGGATTGGTCCTCGGCTGTGGCGCGGATCGCCACCCCGCCCTTGGTGTAATGCACAAACGCGACAATCCCTCCGAACAGGATCAACGCGATGATCATGTTCACAAGGTCCGCACCGAATAGGAAAATCGTGGAACCGAACGCCTCAAACCGCACCGGCGTGTTGGGCGCGATGTGCGGAACAAAGGCCGCGTCGGCCGTCCAGATGATCGAAGACGCGCCCGACAGGATGGAAATCAAACCAACAGTCACCATGATCATCGCAAACACGGATTGCCCCATGAGCGGGCGCATCAAAATGCGTTCGACCAACCGGCCCAGCAACGCGTTGCAGATCAGCGCACCGACCAGCCCAAGGATGATCCGTGGCACGTTCGCCAGCCAATCCAACACAGCGCCCATGGGCGAGAACATCGGCAAGTCTGCCTTCATCGCCACCATCCAGTCTGGCTGCCAGCTTGCCAGCCACGCAGGTGCCCAAGCCGCCTGCGGGATGATCACCGCGAAGGTGAAATAGAAGTACGCCCCGAACATGATCAGGTAACCGTGGGCGAAGTTCACGACCTTCGTCGCCTTGTAGACGCTGACGATACCGACCGCGATCAGCGCATAGATGGCCCCTGCCATCAGGCCGTTGATTGCGAATTGCAGGAATTCACCCATAGAACGGCACCTCGACATACAGTTTGAGAGCAAGTCTTAGTTCGGAGTGCATCGCCCGGTGGGCACCGCCGGGGGGGGGGCCCCCCCCCCCCCCCCCCGGCCCCCCCGCCCCAAAGTTCAACATTTGGGAACGTGTTGGGAATATCACTCACGCCGCCGCCCCCAAATACGCTTCAATTACCGCGTCATTGCCGGATACCTCTTCCGGCGTCCCGCTCGCGATCTGCTGACCAAAGTTTAGCACAACGATATGGGCGCAGATATCCATCACCATGTGCATGTCATGTTCCACCAGCAGGATCGTGGTCCCGAACTGCTCCTGCACGTCCAAGATAAACCGCGCCATATCCGCCGTTTCTTCGCGGTTCATCCCCGCCACAGGTTCATCCAGCATCAACACCTTGGGCTGCATCGCCAGCGCGCGCCCCAGTTCCACTCGTTTCTGCAAACCATAAGGCAGCATCGTGATCGGATATTTGCGGATGTGGTCGATCTCCAGGAAATCAATCACGCGCTCTTCAATGTCGCGGCGCAGCTCCAGCTCTTCTTTCTGCGCAGCCCCGAAATACCGCAGCGCCTGCCAGACATTTGTCTTCAGCCTTGCGTGCCCACCCAGCTTGATATTGTCGAGCACGGTCATGCCGCGAAACAGTGCAATATTCTGAAAGGTGCGGGCCAGACCGAGTTCCGCGCGCTTGTCCGGGGACAGGCCGGTGATGTCCTTGCCCTCAAACGTTACGGTTCCGCGATCCGGTTTATAAAACCCAGATATCGCATTGAAAAGAGACGTTTTTCCCGCCCCGTTAGGGCCGATCACACCGGTGATCTCTCCGGGCTTTGCCTCGAACGAGACACCCTGCAGCGCTTTGATGCCGCCGAAGCTGAGATGCAGATCGTCAATCTTCAACATGGATTGGCGTCCATTTTGCGCGGCACGTGCCTGTCGTGTCGCGATCCTCCCCTGATGCAAGGCCGCGCCCCGTCCTGATTGGCCGGTTCGGGTTCGCAGCTCTGCGCGTGGCGTGCAATTTACTGCCGCGTCAGCAAGCCGCAACCGCTCATTGTCCCGTTACGCCACCTCTGACGCTGCGTCATGGCCTGCTGTTCAGGTCTTGGTGTCCAGATGCGCGCGGATCGCTGCAAGGCTCGCGGCTTGCAACGCGTCCATTTCCGCCACACGGGACCGCCACAACGTCGCCTGAGAGCGCAGAATCACACCGTCGCTCAGCATCTTGAGATGGTTGGCACGCAGCGTCTCACCCGAGGACGTGATGTCGGCAATCGCCTCTGCCGTCTCGTTCGCCACCGTGCCTTCTGTCGCGCCTTGACTGTCCACCAATGCGTAATCCGCCACGCCCGCATCGCGCAGCGCCTCGCGCACCAACCGGTGGTACTTCGTGGCAATCCGCAAACGGTGTCCGTGATGGGCGCGAAACTGCGCTGCGACCGCGTCCAGATCATCGAGCGTGTCCACATCGATCCACGCCTCTGGCACGGCGATCACAAGGTCCGCGTGGCCAAAGCCCATTGCTTCGACCGCCTCCACCTGCTGTTCCCAGATCGGCAGCTTGTCCTGAATCAAATCCATTCCGGTCACGCCCAGATGGATGCGCCCCGCCGCCAATTCGCGCGGGATTTCCCCGGCCGAAAGCAGCACCAGCGACACGCCATCCACGCCTTCAACTGCACCCGCATATTCCCGGTCCGACCCGGTACGCGACAGCGTGATGCCCCGCGCGGCAAACCAGTCAAACGTCTTGTCCATCAACCGCCCTTTGGAGGGCACGCCCAGCTTCAACGTCATCGCGCCGCCTCCAATTCCAGCATCAGACCCGGGCGCAATACGCCGCCCACTGCCGGAATTTCGGCGCCGTCTCCAAGACGGCGGGTCAACGCATCGTAGCGCCCGCCGGAGGCCACAGGTGGCAGATCGGGGCGCGCTTCGGCATAAAACCCAAAGACAAATCCGTCGTAATACTCCAGCGAAGTACGCCCATAATTCACTTCAAAATCAAGTGCTTCCGTGTCGATCTTGCGCTCACTCAACGCCTCTGCCCGCGCCTGAAGCCCGCGCACCGCGTCCGAAATCGCGGGCATGTCCTCGGCCAGATCGCGCAATGTCGCTAGCGCGCCGGGCAGCTTGTCCCGAACGGCAAGGAGCGCATCGATCAATCCAACTTGCTCTTCTGACATCGGCCCTGCGCGGGAGTCCTCGTGCAACGCCGACACCCGCTCCCCGATCTCATGCACAGAGCGCAAGCCCATCAAAGGCGTGGCGCGGCGCATCGGGTCCACATCCGCCAGCAAGTCCGCGCGTGAGGCCGGAACAGGTGTGCGCCCGGAAAACCGATCCAACAATTGCCGGAACCGGCGCGGTCGCCAGATGTGCCGCATCAACGCCGCTTTGCGCCGTTCTGTCGTCTCCAGCCCCTGCACAGCTGCGGCGAGGATGCCGATATCGCCTGTAGCTGCGCGCAATCCCAACGGCGCAACGGCCTCCGCCATTGCCGCGAACACTTCGGCATCCGCACCCGCCGGGTCGGTGCGGTCAAAGACCTCATACCCAACCTGCACATATTCATTCGCCCGATCCGGGTCGTCTTCTTGGCGGCGGAACACCTCGCCCTCGTAAGTATACCGCGCGGGTTCTGCCCCATGCGCCATGTGCATCTGCACGACCGGCACCGTGAAATCCGGGCGCAACATCTGCTCGCCGCGCAACGCATCCGAGGTCACATAGGCCCGAGCCCGGATGTCCTCACCATACAAATCCAGCAAGGTTTCCGCGGGTTGCAACAACGGAGGCTCAACAACCGTCGCCCCCATCGCCTCAAACCGCGCGCGCAACTCCGCCGCACGTGCATTTGTTTCGCTCCGCGTCGGCATCAGGAGCAACCGCAGCCGGGTCCGTGTACGTGATCATCGCCGCTCGCCTGCCCACGCAGAATTTCGCGGACCTTCTTGACCAAGTGATCGCGCGGCACCTCGAACTGGGCAGGCTGGCCTTTCCATTCTTCAAGGCTGGCGGTTTCGGCAATCTTGGCCCCAAGGATCAGGTCCTTGATTTGCACCACGCCTTTGTCGTGCTCATCCCCGCCTTCGATGATCGCAACGGGAGAGCCGCGATTATCCGCATATTTCAACTGGTTGCCGAAGTTCTTGGGATTACCAAGGTAGACTTCCGCGCGAACACCCGCCCCGCGCAAC
>CAZDXI010000115.1:0-9144 GCA_964509095.1 uncultured Rhodobacterales bacterium | reverse complement strand
ATGCCCGGTTGTCTTGCTCCAGCCCGCAGCACCTGTCGCAGCCTCGACCGCGTTGCGAACATCCTTGCGGTTGGCGAGGCTGACATGGCCCAGAAGGTCTCCGTTGCGGGCATGCACCGGGGCAGAATACCCGCCATCCGGTCGCGCCTGCTTGCCGCCGATATAGAGCTTTGATGTCCGGTCAACCGGGCTGATGGGGTCCCCGTCGCCAGTCACTGGGTCGAAGGACTTCAATGGTTTCAGCTTGGTCACAGGCTTGGTGTAGGCCATCAAACCTTCCCAGCCGCCTTCACGTCCAAACCCGCTTTCACGCACGCCGCCGAATCCAGCCGCGGCATCAAACAGGTTGGTCGCGTTCACCCAGACCACACCTGACGCCAGTTTGGGTGCCACGTCGAGAGCAAGGTTCACATTCTCTGTCCAGACGGTCGCAGCAAGGCCATAGCGCGTGTTATTGGCTAGCGAGACCGCTTCGGATGGCGTGCGAAAGGTGGTCGACGCGAGGACCGGACCAAATATTTCTTCTTGCATCAGCGTGTCCGCCGGGGCGAGGCCCGTGATCAGTGTGGGCGGGTAATAACACCCCTGTTTGGGCATCTCGCACGCTGCGACGTGATGTGTGCCAGCAGGATTGTCGGCCACCATCTGCGTGATGGTTCGCAATTGCACCGGGTCAACAACTGCGCCCACATCGATGCTTTTGTCGAGCGGGTCGCCAACGCGCAGCTTGTCCATGCGCGTGCGTAGCTTGTCGTAAAATGCGTCCGCAACCGGCTCCTGAACCAACAATCGGGAGCCCGCACAGCAGACTTGCCCCTGATTGAACCAGATCGCATCCACCAACCCTTCGACGGCAGAGTCGAGATCTGCGTCATCAAACACGATATAGGGGGATTTGCCGCCCAGTTCCAAAGTCAGCGCTTTACCTGTGCCCGCTGTTGCTTCGCGGATGCGACGTCCAACGGACGTGGAGCCCGTGAAGGCGATCTTATCCACGTCGGCAGCCACGATCATTTCGCCAACTGCGCCGTCGCCAGTAACGATGTTCACAACACCTTTGGGCAGCCCCGCCTGTCGGCAGATGTCGGCAAACAGCAGCGCTGTAAGGGAGGTATATTCCGCAGGTTTCAGAACGACCGTGTTGCCCATCGCCAAAGCCGGCGCGACTTTCCACGCGAGCATCAGCAGCGGGAAGTTCCAAGGGATGATCTGCCCGCAAACGCCCAAGGCCTTGCGGTCGGGAAGTTCGGCTTCCATCAACTGCGCCATGCCGGCATGGAAATAGAAATGCCGCTGTGCCAGCGGGATATCAATGTCGCGGCTTTCCCGAATGGGTTTACCGTTGTCGAGCGTTTCGAGAACCGCAAACAGACGTGCGTGCTTCTGTAACAGTCGCGCCAGCGCATAAAGGTACTTGGCACGCGCGTGACCGCCGATCCGGGCCCACTTGCCTTGCGCAGTGCGGGCGGCTTTCACGGCGGAATCGACCTCTGCTTGGCGCGCTTGTGTCAGGGTCGCGAGAACCTCACCATTGGCGGGGTTCTTGGCCTCAAAATCTTTGCGGGGTTTGGTGTAGGCCCCGTCGATGAAGTGGCCGAACTTGCCACCTCGGTCCACGATCCATGCCAAAGCCTCGGCGGCGTTTTCTGGGGCGGTGCCGTAGTCCATGGACTCAAAAATCTCTGCGACTGTCATGTGCTTAGCCCATCCCATGGCGATAGGTGGCGGAATACTGTCCGCTTAGGTGGTGTTCAATCTGGCGCTCGATGTCGCCCAAAAGCGAAGAGGCGCCAAAGCGGAACAGATCTGGGCGCAACCAGCGATCCCCAAGCTCTTCTTTGATCAGGGCGAGGTACATCAGCGCGTCCTTAGCCTTGGAAATGCCGCCGGCAGGTTTGTATCCCACCCGGAACCCCGTGCGGGCGTGGTATTCTCGGATGGCACGCAGCATAACGAGTGTGATGGGCAGAGTCGCGTTCACGCTTTCCTTGCCGGTGGACGTCTTGATGAAGTCCGCACCACCCATCATGGCCACGACCGAGGCGCGCCCAATGTTGCGCAGCGTTCCAAGTTCGCCAGTCGCCAGAATGGCCTTCATATGCGCTGGGCCGCACGCTTCGCGCATTTCTTGGGTTTCGTCATAAAGAGCCTGCCAATTGCCTTCCAGCACATGGCGTCGCGAGATCACGATGTCGATTTCCTCTGCCCCGGCGGCGACACTTTCACGGATTTCCTGAAGTCGAAGGTGGAAAGGGGACAGTCCGGCTGGGAAACCCGTGGACACCGCAGCGACAGGGATGCCTGATCCGCTAAGCGCTGTGACCGCGGCCGGGATCATCTCGTGATACACGCAGACCGCTCCGACCTTGAGATCGGGCAGGCCCAGCGACGCCAGCATATCCGCGCGCATCGGTTGGCGCGCCTTGGCACAAAGCCGGGCAACCCGGCGTTCGGTGTCATCGCCAGACAGGGTTGTAAGATCAATGCAAGAGACAGCGCGGGCCAACCAAGCGGCTTGATGGGATTTCTTGATAGAACGTCGCCCGGGCAGCGTAGCGGCGCGCCGTTCAATTGCCGACGTGTTCGCGCGCACAGCTCGCACCCAACCAAGGTCCAGCTCCATCCCCGGATTCCGAGGCTCGCTGACCTGAGGCAACTGTGCCGTTGTGGTTGTCGTTGGATCGGTGGATTGCGTGGTCTGCGACATCGCTCAGCGCCTTTTTCTTCGCTGCGTCAAAACTCGCATGCGGGCGAGGGCAGTGCAAGCGGGGCGTCTGCACAAAAGCTGCACAAGGCGGCGATATCAGATGCACGAGGCTGCATCACAAAGACCTCAACTAACAACAGTGAGGGACAGGTTATGAAGGCATATCTGATACGGGGCGTTCCCATGTCGATGCAGCGCGATGGCTGGTGGCTGAACCCGCCCGATCCGTCCGTGACACCCTCTGATGCGGATTCCCCCCTTCGCTGGCGTTTGGGTGTTCTGGTCGCGTTGATCGCGCTGGCGGACGCCTTGTTTTGGGAGACAGCGCCGGGCCTTTCGCTGGCGCTGTTCAGTGTGGTGTGTGTTTTGGCGGCCCTCTCCCTGCTGCCGCGCCCCGTCCCCCCGCGCCAGACCGCTTTGGCGTTGGGGGTGACGGGGATGAGTGTTTTGCCAGTCGTCGAACTGGTGCAGCCTTTGTCGATCCTGTTTTTGATGCTGGGTTTGCCTTTGGCCGTTGTGATCCTGTCGGGCCGCCCTGTGGAAGTCTGGCGCAAAGCTGTTGCGCGATTTTGGTGGGTAACGCCAGTTCAGGCGCTGCTGGATGGCGCAGGGACGTTGGGTGGTTTGGGGTCTGCCGGGCAGGATGCCGATTGGCGGCATGTATTGCGCGGCTGGGCTCTGCCACTAGGTGTTGGCCTTGTTTTTGCGGCTTTGCTGTTGCAGGCGAACCCGGTCTTAGAGCAGGTCGTGTTTGACTGGAACGCAGAGTTCCCACCGATTGCCCGCATCCTGCTGTGGCTGGGCATCGCGCTCGTGATATGGCCTGTGTTGGGCCTGCACCGGTTTGGGCAGACGCTCGCCCCAGACGCACAGCCCACCAAAATGGGTCCGCGCCGTTTGCCACGTATGATTAATGCGGATGCGATCCTACGCTCGCTTGTCTTGTTCAACCTTCTGTTTGCCGCGCAGAACGCCATGGATATGGCATTCCTTGCCGGGGGCGTCAGCTTGCCCGACGGGATGACTTACGCCGAATACGCCCATCGCGGAGCTTACCCATTGCTTGCATTGGCGTTGCTGTCTGGCGGCTTTGCCCTGCTGGCGCGTCCTTTCATTACTTTGGCTCCGGTGTTGAGAGCGCTGCTGTTGATCTGGGTGGCACAAACGATTTGGCTGACCTGTTCTTCACTGTTGCGGCTGGATTTGTATGTGGAAGCTTATGGCCTGACACGGTTGCGTCTCGCAGCGGGCATTTGGATGGGTATGGTCGCAGCTGGGCTGGGAATGATCCTGTGGCAGATCGGGCAGGGACGCAGCAATCGTTGGTTGCTTAAGCGGGTTGCTGGTCTGGGGCTTGTCGTTATCTATGGATGCTGTTTCTTCAGCTTCGATCGCGCGATTGCGACCTATAATCTGACCTACGATGTGCCGTTGGATCGCACGTATCTGTGCCGGTTGGGCGAAGCCGCTGCACCTGTCATCCATACAAAGACAGGTCGAACAGCGTCTGATTTCTGCTGGAATCATCACCATCATAGGGAAATGCAACAGCCTAAAGACTGGCGCGAATGGGGCTTTCGCAACGCGCGGGTGCGGCGTAGCCTTGCGGGCGTAACTTCTATCGATTTGCCAGCACCGCGGAACACCCAATGAGCGCGCCCCATATTCTGATCGTCGATGATGATGCCCAGATCCGGGAGGTTTTGCGCATCGCTTTGAAAACGGCAGGGATGACCTCGGAAGAGGCTGGCGATGGGGCGGAAGGTCTGGCCAAGGCCCGTGCCGCGCGATTTGATCTGGTTGTACTGGACATCGGCTTGCCGCGTATGGACGGGTTACAAGTTTGCCGTACATTGCGCGCTGACAGTGAGGTTCCCGTGCTGTTTCTGACAGCACGCGACGATGAAATCGACCGTGTGCTGGGCTTCGAATTAGGTGGGGATGACTATGTCACTAAACCTTTTTCCCCACGCGAGCTTGTCGCGCGGATCAAGGCGATCCTTAAGCGCGGACGACCTGCACAATCACCGGCTATGACCCGCGGCGTGTTGCAACTGGACCCGGATCGCCACCTGTGTGCGATCAATGGCGCCTCTGTGACACTGACTGCCAGAGAAATGGATATCCTCGCGCTTCTGATGGCGCATCCGGATCGCGTGGTGCCTCGGCCTCAGATGGTGGATCAGGTTTATGGCACGGCAATTGCGGTGTCGGATCGCACATTGGACAGCCATCTGCGCAATCTGCGCGCCAAACTGACCGATGCGGGATGTGGAGACGCGATTGAAACCGTGCACGGCGTTGGATTGCGGATGGGTGCATGTCAGGCCAGGTAAAACGCAAATGGCGGCCACCGCTTGCTTTGGTGATCGGCGGGACGTTGGCAGCCATTCTGGCGTTGCCCGTCCTGGGGATCGCGTGGTTGCGCCTTGCAGGGAACATTCTGGGGTGGTTGGAAACCGCGCAATTGTTCGCGGTGATGGCCGTTCTTGCGACACTGGTGCTGGCGGCGTTGCTGTGGCGGCTGGTGCTGCGACCGGTCTGGGCGCTGACGGCGCATGCGCGAGCGGTCAAGGCGGGGCGAGGCGACATTGAGCCACCCCGGCGTTTCGGGACAGCGGAACTGGGCGAGCTTGGCCGATCTGTCATCGATATGGGGGATGCGCTGCAGTCCCGTGCGCGCAGCTTGTCAGCCTACGCAGACCACGTGACACATGAATTGAAGTCTCCTCTAACCTCGCTGCGCGGAGCGGCGGATTTGCTGAATAATCCGGGGCTCAGCCCAGAGGATCGCGCCAGTCTGCTTGCCACGATCGACACGTCCGCGGCGCGGATGGAGCAATTGTTGAACGAATTGCGCGCGCATGCGGCGGCCCGATTGGAGTCGTCTGGCGGCGCGACGTCTCTCAAAGATGCTGTGTCGATTGCGCATATTCCGGACGGCTTGAGCATTCGCATTGATCGAGACGGGAACTTGCCAATCTCCACACAGGATCTGGGGCGCGTGCTGACCCATCTGGCGCAGAACGCACATGAGCATGGCGCGACTACGCTAATATGTGCTGCAGACACAGACAGGCTCGGCGTGTCTGATAACGGCCCCGGTATCGCTGATGGGGACAGGGGTAGGGTGTTTGATCCGTTCTTCACCACTAAACGCGACGCTGGTGGGACCGGTATGGGCCTGTCGATTGCACAAAGCCTTGTTGAAGCGTGTGGCGGGCGGATCACCCTCGAAAACAAGGGGCCCGGAGCGCATTTCGCAATCAATTGGAGTTAAGATTGCGAGCAATTCGCAAGTTCCTTGACTTTCTTGCGAATAATTCTCATATTCAATTGATCTCAACCACAGGGCTTTTGATATGCAGTCTCGACGTCATTTCCTTGCCTTAGCTGCGGCTGCAGCAACGCTTCCATACGCGGCTCTGGCCAATGCGCCTGTTCAGGTTGTTGCGACCACAGGAATGATCGCGGACACTGCATCCCGCATTGGTGGTGACCTTGTGTCGGTGAAGGGATTGATGGGCGCGGGTGTGGACCCGCATTCTTATCGTCAGACACGGCAGGATATCGTTGCGATGACCCGTGCGGATCTTGTGCTTTGGAATGGGCTCTACCTCGAAGCGCAGATGGAGGACTTCTTGCTGCGCCTTGGCAAACGCCAGCCCGTGGTGACTGTGACCGATCTGGTACAAGCCAATGCCAGCGACCGTTTGATGGCGAACGCAGATTACTCAGGTGCCTTTGATCCGCACATCTGGATGGATCCATCGCTTTGGGTGCTAGTGGCTGAACGCATTTCTTCGGCTTTGACGGAATTGCGTCCGGAGGCGGCGGACCGGTTCGCTGCAAATCTCGCCACTTTCCGTGCAGAACTGGAAGCGTTGGATGCCTACGGCAAGGACGCTCTTGCACAGGTTCCGGAAGACAGTCGCTTGCTTATCACGGCACATGATGCGTTTTCTTATTTCGGGCGCGCCTATGGATTGGAAGTTCTAGGGGTGCAGGGCATTTCCACGGACAGCGAAGCCGGACTGCACCGCATTGGTGAGCTTGTCGACGTATTGGTGAACCGGAAGGTCAACGCGGTTTTCGTTGAAAGTTCAGTGTCGGATCGCAACATGCGTGCCCTGATCGAAGGGGCTGCAGCGCGAGGTCATGAGGTGCGCCTTGGTGGGCAGTTATTCAGCGATGCGATGGGGCCTGACGGCACATATGAAGGCACCTTTGTCGGTATGATAGATCACAACATCACCACAATAGCCCGCGCGCTGGGCGCGGATGTGCCCCAAGGTGGGTGGTCCGGCAAGTTGAGCGCCGGTAGCTGATCCATGACGCTGAACGTTATTCAAGGCACGGAACAAGATAGAGACATGCCCGCGCCCATGGCGCTGCGGGGCATCACGGTGTCCTACGGAGAAAAACCGGCGGTGTTTTCGGCGGACATGACGGTGCAGGCTGGCCAGATGACCGCGATTGTCGGGCCGAACGGCGCAGGCAAGTCGACCTTATTGAAGGCAGCTCTGGGGATCGTGACACCTTTGGCGGGACAGGCGCAGTTCTTTGGCCTGCCGCTTGATGCAGTGCGAGACCGAATTGCCTATGTGCCGCAGCGTGCCAGCGTGGACTGGGACTTTCCAACGCGCGTGATCGATGTTGTGTTGATGGGCATGTATGCGCGGCTCGGCCTGTTGGGCCGGGTGCGCCGGACACATCGTCAGGAGGCGCTCGCATGTTTGACTCGTGTGGGGATGGAAGACTTTGCCGAACGTCAGATCGGTCAACTCTCGGGCGGTCAACAACAGCGTGTGTTTCTTGCTCGGGCGCTCGCTCAGCGCGCGGATTTGTATCTGTTGGATGAACCCTTTGCGGGCGTTGATGCGGCAACGGAAAAGGCAATCATTACGGTGCTGAAATTGCTGACGGACGAAGGCCGCACAGTCGTGGCGGTGCATCATGACTTGTCCACTGTGCCAGAGTATTTCGACAATGTGTTGCTTCTCGCCACACAGGTCATTGCTGAGGGCGCGGTGGCCGACGTGTTTACGCAAGAGATGTTGCAAACCGCCTATGGAGGCCGATTGACACAAGCGACTGGCGCGGTCGCAGCCGGGATAACGGCGGGGCGCGATGCTGTTTGACGCCCTTTTCCTGCAACTGGGGTACAACGCGACGCTGGTAACCTTGGGAGCCGCGCTGTTGGGCCTCGCGGGGGGTATTGCAGGAACGTTCCTTTTTCTGCGCAAGCGCGCGTTGGTCAGTGATGCGATCAGCCACGCGACCCTGCCCGGAATTGCGCTGGCTTTCATGGTGATGGTGAGTTTCGGCGGCGATGGGCGGTCATTGATCGGGTTGCTGATCGGCGCGGTGATCGCGGCAGGGATTGGTCTGCTTTGCGTGAGTTTCCTATCCAACCGCACGCGGCTTGGCGAAGACGCTGCAATCGGCGCTGTGCTATCCGTGTTCTTTGGCTTCGGCGTTGTGCTGCTGACCGTGATTCAGGCAATTGGCACGGGGCGGCAGGCAGGTCTGGATAGTTTCCTGCTAGGCTCCACCGCCGGAATGCTGCGCAGTGACGCGACGCTGATCGCGGTCAGCGCGGCGCTCACGGTTGCGCTGGTCTTGCTGATGCGACGGCCTTTGACGGTGGCGGCATTTGATCCGGGATATGCTGAGGTGACGGGGCAATCCCCACGTCGGGCAGAGCTGATCTTGATGGGCGTTGTGCTTGCGGTCACCGTTGTGGGGTTGAAGATCGTCGGGCTGATCCTGATCGTAGCGCTGCTGATTATTCCACCTGTGGCGGCTCGGTTCTGGAGCGAGCAGAGTGACAACGTGCTGCGGGTGTCCGGCGCAATAGGCGCGGTGTCAGGATATGTCGGTGCGGCTGCGTCCGCTGCGGCGCCGCACCTGCCCACGGGACCGATCATCGTGCTTTGTGCGTTTGCATTGTTTGTGGTGTCGTTCCTGCTTGCGCCGGGACGGGGGGTCTTGGCTTCTGTGATACGGCATATGCGCTTTCGTCGGGACGTGCATTTGCGGCAAGGCTTGCTGGCGTTGGCACAAGGCCAACCGATTTTCGAGGGTCTGACCTTGCGTCTTTTGCTGCGCGAGGGGCTAGTGCAGCGCGACGGGGTTGCAACGGCTGACGGTCGGACCCGCGCTGCCCGCGCCATGCAGGATGAGGCGCGCTGGCGCGAAGTGCGCAGTGATCCGGCGTTTGAAAGGGCGGCCGCGCGCTATGACGGATTGACCAAGATTGACGCTGTGCTGACACCCGACCAACTCGGTGAAATCGATGGTCGTTTGAAGCTGCGGTCGCAGGTGTCGTGATGGGCTTTGAATTTGTCAGCTTGTCCCTTGTCCCGATCCTGATCGGGATCTGTGTGGCGGTGGCTTGCGCGCTGCCGGGGAATTTCTTGCTGCTGCGTGGGCAG
>CAZDXI010000114.1:0-9203 GCA_964509095.1 uncultured Rhodobacterales bacterium | reverse complement strand
GCGCGGCGGGGGGCTGGCCCCCCTTTATAGCTTCGAAGAAATCACGCCGGTCGCAAATCCGCCCATCCGCAGTTCGCCAAACAAGCGCTGATACTCGATCTTGGGGCAGCGGTTCTGGATCACAGTCAAACCCGCTGCTTCTGCTTTCGCTGTAGCTTCGGCGTGTTCAACACCGATCTGCATCCAAACTGTTTTGAGGTCTGGCAAGACTTCCAGTGCGCGATCCACGATTTCGGGAACATGTTCTGAGCGACGAAAAATATCCAGCATGTCAATGGGTTGCGGGATGTCATTCAGGTCCGCGACGATTGTCTTTCCAAACAGATCTTGCCCTACAGCGACCGGGTTCACCGGAAAAACATCATACCCTTTCAACGTCAGATACCGCCCGACGTAGTAGCTCGGTCGCACAGGGTTGGTGGATACACCCACCATCGCCACGGTCTTTGTCTCCCGAAGGACACGGCGCAAAAGTTCGTCTGAATACTCTGTCATGGCGCGACGCTACCGCGTCCGTACAATCGCTCCAAGCCCGAAAAAACGCCCCCGGAACAAACCGAGGGCGCAGTTGCGGAACGAGGGACAGTGGTGACGGGAAGGTGTTCCGAACCTTCCGTCTGTAAGGAGAGGTAGTAACTCATCGTATGTATTTTGAGTGTTACTCTCTAAACCGTGAATGGCAGGTTAAGAGAATTGCAAAAATTTTCGGGACTCAGTCGAAAATATCTTCAAGGAAGTCGAAGGCTTCCTCAAACATCTCTTTCAGCAAACCTGTGCGTTTCTTGCGCTTCTTGCTTGGCTTCTTGCGCTTGGCGGGTTTGGTGTAAGCAGGCGACGGGCGGTTCACCAACTCTCGGTCACCGCTGCGTTGAACCGGCAGCATCTTAAGATCGTGTAGGGGCGCACCGCAGCTGGAACAGGCCAATTCGTGGCGGTCTTTTCCGCGCAGAACCAGTGCTGCGCGCGTTCCACAGTAACAGCACGTGACGATTTTGGTCGGGTAGGCCAAGGACGAGGCTCCTGTTAATGCTCCAACGACGCATATAGGGCGACAGCCGCGGCATTTGAGACATTGAGCGACCCAAATACGCCAGCAGCATCGATCCGCACGAGGTCGTCACATGTCTCGCGCGTCTTTTGCCGCAATCCCGGGCCTTCGGCCCCCAGTACAAGAGCAACCGGTTGGTCTTTCTTCCCTGCGAGCCGCGTTTCCACTGTTGCCTCTGCTTCGCCATCCAGCCCTAGAACGAGGAATCCCATTTTTTGCATGTCCTCAATGGTTTCTGCGAGGTTCCTAACTCGTAGGTAAGGTTGACGCTCCAAAGCGCCAGAGGCGGTTTTGGCCAAAGCACCGGTTTCCGGAGCGGCCCCGTGGCGCGGCGCGATCACGGCAGATGCGCCAAGCACTTCAGCGCTGCGCAGAATTGCTCCGACATTGTGCGGGTCGGTGACTTTGTCCAACAGAATGACCCTTGGCACTTCGGCGCCAATTACCACGTCCGCGAGCTTGCCCCAATCCAAGGGCTTAACTTCCAGCGCGGCACCTTGATGCACAGACGCCGGATCGAGCGGCGCAGTGAACTTTCGCGGATCGCAGATTTCTGCTTCAGTCCCAGAGGCTTCCACCGCGTCTTTCAATTTCTCAAATGCGTTACGCGTCAAAACAAGACGCAGTTTCTCACGCTTCGGATTCAGCAGGGCATCTCGCACGGCGTGAAGTCCGAACAGCCACACGGTTTCCTGCGCTGCACTGCGCTTGGCCTGTTCCTTTGCGACCACCCATTTGGGTTTCTTTGCCACCTGAATTTCCACCCGTTTTTGAGGTTGACGCCTATCACACGCGCTTGTAATCAACCGCTCACGTCAAGACCAGCGGCTTTCCCAACGGTTGTGACGTGTGGGCGACAGGCCGCAAGGTGTGGCAGGGGACTGTAACTCCCTCGCGGAGACGCACGCCTGGTTCGATTCCAGGGTCGCCCACCATTTTCAACTTATTGATATCAGGCGCTATATTCGCTGACATGGCAAAAGCTTATCAGGTTTTGCTCACGGCTAACCCGCGTCACGATGATTTGCAGTCATAACAACGTTGGCAATCGCAATATCTTGCGCTGCGATCCCGGTCAGATCAGCAATCGTGATTTGAGAGTCATCAGACCGACCCTGACTAGAGCCCGACAGAACACTGCCGATTTCTTCAACCCTGGATCGAGATATCAGGTCCGCTGCGTAGGCATGGGATAGGTCGCCATGGTCCAAGCATTGATCAATTGAATCTGCAACCAGCACGTCCGCACGTGACACCAGACCAACCTCAAGCTCTTGCTTACCGGGCGCATCTGCCCCGACAGCGGTGATATGCGTTCCTGCTGTTACCCAGACATCTTTGATAACAGGCTGCGTCACAGATGTTGCTGTGATGAGAATATCCGCTCTTTGAACGGCTTCGGCGAGATCCTCAGCAACAGCAATCTCACACTGCCCTTTCATCGTTTCCACGACCGTCTGAGCCTTTGTCGATGAACGCCCCCACACTTCGAATGCCAGGTGATCTCCGATCAAAGAACTGTGGCTCTCGATTTGCCGCAATGCTTGAGGGCCAGTCCCCACGATCAAAACCCGCTTGCTGTCCGCGCGAGCCAGACATCGTGTGGCAATGGCACCGCCAAGCCCTGTGCGAATGTCCGTCATGACCATTTCGTCATGCAGCACCGCCTGTACCGCTCCGGTTTGTGCGGACAACACCAGTGACAATCCATTGCCCGACGGCAATCCATTCTTTTCGTTATGGGGAAAGCCTGTGGCAACTTTGATGACAAAATTCGGGTCGTTCGCTTGATGGCCGTACTTGATATGACAATCAGCCAAGAGGTCAGGAAACGTAATGTGCCCCACCGGAGGCAAGTTCACCTCTCCCCGGCTGGCAGCGACATACGCCTCTTCGATAGCCGTCGCTGCAGCCTGCAGATCGATTAAGCCTTCGATTTGCGTGCGATCCAATATAATCACGTTTTGACAGCCCTTTATAAGTGACCGTGACAATGCCGACCTTGCCCGATTTCCGTCTTGAGACCCATTTTTCAAAATGGGAGTTCAAAGCGCGATACCATATGACCGCCTCTGATGCCGAGAGCATTTCGCTGCGCGACCTCTTGGGAATGGCGACAGTTGAGGAACGCGACGCTTTTGAGGGGATGTGGCTTGGGTATACGGAAACATTTGGCGACCCTGAATTGCGTGAAGTGATTGCGACAACGTATGCAAACCAACAGGCGTCGGACATCTTGTGCTTTGCAGGGGCCAGCGAAGGCATCTTTGCTGCGAATAATGTGATCCTTGATCGCGACAGTCATGCAATCGTTGTGACACCAAATTACCAAAGCCATGAAACGCTGCCTGTCGCGATTTGTGAGGCGACGGGTGTTCCACTGGAGCCCGAGGATGGTTGGTCGCTGGACATTGACCGGGTGAAGACTGCGATCCGGCCAAACACGAAACTGATGACGATCAACTTCCCGCATAATCCGACCGGCACCATTTTGCCATTGGATCGGTATATGGCCTTGGTTGAGCTGTGCCGCGAGCATGGCATCTACATCCTGCATGACGAAATCTTCAACGGATTGGGGCCGACAGGCACACAGCACCTTCCATTCATCGCGGATGTTTATGAGCGCGGGCTGTCATTGAATGTGATGTCCAAGTCGTTTGGCTTGCCAGGGCTACGCATCGGTTGGATCGCCTGTCAGGACGCCGAGATTATCTCTAAGATGGAGCGGATGAAGCACTATTTGTCGATCTGCAACTCGGGTCCGAGCGAACAACTGACCAAAATCGCCCTTCGCAACAAAGATCACCTGTTGCGGCGCAACTGCGCAATCGTCGATGAAAACTTACCGAAGTGGGACGCTTTCTTTGCGCGGCACCCTGACTTGTTTGACTGGCAACGTCCGGACGGGTCCTGCATGGCGTTCCCACGATATAAAGGAGCAGAGGGCGTGGAAGAGTTCTGTCGCGCGCTGGTCGAAGATAGCGGTGTTTTGCTGCTGCCCAGTACGATCTACCGCTCTGATCTTGGCGATACTCCGAATGACCGGTTCCGATTGGGATATGGGCGTCGCGGGTTGGACGAAGGCTTGGCCGCCTTAGAGGCGCACGTCATGAAGAACAAAGCGGGCTAAGCCGTCAACCTTTGTGCCCTTGGGTCAAAACGGGCAAGTCCAAGGCGGTTGTTAAAACGGCCGTCACAAGAAACACAGCCAAAACAGCCAGCCATTCCAAGGAAATTGAAATTGACAGATGTTTGGCCGCTTGCGCATCCCCGTTCAGCATGCGTGGTACGAACCGGGTTTTGTTGAGGGCTGCCAAGCCGAGTAATCCTGTGAACAACCCGATTTTCGCTAAAACGGCTTGACCGAAACCTGTCCCGAACAAGGCGTGGACAGAGCCAATTAATACATAAGCGATGCCAAGGCCTGCAAGGATCAGGAGGGGCACGAAAACGACCGCAATCCGGCCAAAGCGGTGCCCGACTTCGGCTGCGGCAGTCAGGTCTCCGGTTCGGATAAGACGTTTCAGCGGGGTCAGGATACCGACCCAGAGCGCGCCGCAGATAACGTGAATAAAGAGAAGCGCAGGCAACCAAGGCATGCTCGCAGAAGTGACATGGCCGACGACAGCGAAAGAAAATAACGCGCAGATCCCACCAAGAGCGGACACCCAAAGACCAATTGAGCCCAACCACAGACCGAGGATCAAAGTGACCAATCCCAGCACTCGGATCATCAAGGCTGTGCCAACCGGCGTTGTCCAAAGCAACCCCAACATCTCGACATCGAACATGCCACTCGGCTCACCAGTGAGTTCGGCGGCGACCAGCATGAAACCAAACAGGCTCGCGGCGATCCCGATCAAAGCACACGAACAGGCCAAAGAACGGGTAGCTGACAGCCCAAACATCAGCGTCGCAAATACCGTTCCGGCCGATGTGAATACCCCAAGGTACAAGGCGAACTTCGTCGCAATTGCAGCCCAGACAAACGGGTCTGACACTACTTGAAGACCCGGAAGTTGAAGGTGCCGCTTTGGGCATGCCCATCATCGCCAAGGCCGCGCCATTCAATCACATACAGTCCGGGCCCCATTGGTTTCATTTGCAAAACGTGTTCCGCTGCGAACCCGCTTTCGCCGGTAATCTCAAGGTCATTCGCGGGTTGATCTGCATGGCTGACTGTGACGCGCGTCAGGCGAATTTTGCCTTGGAAGGTCAGCACAAGGCTAGTCGGTGCTTTGGAAATGACTGCTCCATTTGCCGGTTGGCTCGCGGTCAACGGCGAATGGGCAAATGCGCTGTGCGCCAACAAGGTCATTATACCTGCGAGAACCAGTGTTTTCATTTCGGACCTTTCTGTCGCTCTGATGCGCCGCGCTATCTACTCTATCTATCCTGCGTTCCAACCCACAATGTCAAAAGAGGTGGTCCGTTGGATTTTCGGGGATCACGCGCAGTGTGAGATTTTCCGTTGAACTATAGCAAACGAACATGCAGTCATTCCCCGCAAAACAGGGGGAACTGACATGCGCGCTGCCGTGGTTCGGGAATTCAACGAAGATTTGTCCATCGAAACTGTCCCTGATCCGGAATGCCCGGATTCTGGAGTCGTTCTCGAGGTTGCCGCCTGTGGCGTGTGTCGGTCTGACTATCATGGTTGGGTGGGCAAGCATCCGAAGGTGACCAATGGTTCTATACTAGGGCACGAGTATTGCGGAACGGTTGTTGAAGTCGGCAAAAACGCGCACCACAAGGTTGGTGATCGCCTGATAGCCCCCTTCATTCTGGCCTGCGGGCGATGCCCGGCCTGCGACACTGGTGTGTCCAACACGTGCGCCAATCAGATTGTGCCGGGATTTGGCGAACCGGGGGCTTATGCGGAATATGTCGCGGTGCCATTTGACCACAACCTTGTGCACCTGCCAGACACTATGACGCCCGCGCTCGCGGCTGGGCTTGGGTGTCGGGTGACAACCGCGTGGCATGCGCTGACAGATCGCGCGAATGTACGTGCGGGCGAGTGGGTGGCTATTCACGGAACAGGCGGCATCGGGCTGTCGGCCTTGTTGCTGGCCAAGATGCTTGGCGCGCAGGTCGTGGTCGTCGATATCGTGGATGAGAAGCTCGAACACGCCAAACAGCACGGAGCAGATGCCGCAGTAAATGCCGCAAAAACTGACTCGGCGGAGGCCATTTGGGACATCACAGGCGGCGGAGCACATGTTTCCATCGAAGCTCTCGGAGTTGAGGCAACGACAAATGCGTCCATTGAATGCCTCGGCATTCTGGGCCGCCACGTACAGGTTGGAATGCCAGCAGGTCACGACGGGTTTATGAGCGTCAATATGCGGGGGATTTACACCAAACAATTATCGTTCTTCGGCACGCGCGGGATGCCTTCGTGGAAGTACCCAAGCCTGCTCGGGATGATCGAGCGTGGTGACGTTGACATCAACCCGATGGTCGCGCGGGAAATCGGACTGTCGGATGCGAGCGTCGAGCTGCGTGCAATGAACGGACCGACGTCACCCGGTACTGCGGTTATTACGGATATGTCGCGTTAGTCCAAAGAGAACCCTTTGGCGCGGACAAACGCCCCAAACTCCGCGCGCTCTGGCGCGCTGTATTGGCGGGCTTTGTCCAAGGACCAACCATAGGTATCGGCGGTGCCGAAGGCTTCGGTAAAGCGTTGCCTGGCATAGGGCGCACTAGCTTCGCGCTCCGCGTCGTAGGTACGGACCGCGCGTTCCAGACCATCTTCGCTATAGCGATCTATGTGGCAGGTGACCGACAATGGCAGACGTTTGGCGATCCTTGGTGGTCGAGCCGGATACCCCACTGCCAATCCAGCGAAAGGGAACACATGGTCGGGAAGCGCCAGTAGGTCGGACACGGCTGCCGCCTCATTGCGCACGGCACTGATCGGACAGCATCCCAAACCCACTGCTTCTGCGGCGGCAACGAAGGCCCCAAGGGCGATCGCTGCGTCCGCTGCGGCATTGAAAAACGCATCCAGATGGTCGTTGGCAAAAGGAACCTCGTGCCATTCATGGATCAAGCGATGGCGACGATTGTTCCCGCAGAAGACCAGAATCATCGGCGCCTCAGACACCCAAGCTTGGCCTGCCACGAGTTGGGACAGACGGGCCCGCTGCGCCGGATCTTGCAGAACAATGATATCGCGCTGTTGCAGGTCACTCTTTGTGGGTGACGAAAGACCGACGGCGCACAACAGGTCCACAACGTCTTTTGGAATCTGTTCGCTGCGAAACCTGCGGCAGGACCCGCGTGCTGCCATCGACTGTATCAGTGGGGGCAGGTCATCTGGGGCAGTCGGGGCGTCGCTAAACCTCTGAGCTAAACCATTTGCTCGAACCGCAGGCGTGTGTGTCATCTGGAGGGGTGCTTTCAGTAAGTTTTGCTAACGATAAGCTAAAGAAATTATCGTATTTATTAAGTTTTTCTGTCGGTTATAGTGTGCCACGAACCGGGCGTTGTGGGGAAGGCCAAGGCGAGTCATGACAACGAAGACTTTGAAAGTCAGCATCGAACGTGACGGCGATGCGCAGCGGGAATTTGACGTCCCAGCGCAGGACAATCAGACCGTTCTGGACGTTGTATCCTGGGTTCAACAAAACGCCGACCCGACGTTGAGCTATCGTTTTGCCTGCCGCGTTGGCATGTGCGGAAGCTGTGCGATGATGGTCAATGGTATCCCGCGTTGGACGTGCCGGACGCATATCTCCAAAGTGTTGGATGGGAATGAGGTTACGATTGCGCCGTTGCGCAACCTGCCGGTCATCAAGGACCTCGCCGTGGATATGGATCCATTCTTTGACAAGTGGGTCGCGGCGGAGGGCGTGCATCATGGCGCGCTGACGCGGGACGATCCCATCGCACCGGTGGACGAAACCAGCACGGAACGCGAAACCGCGAATGCGGGGATCGAGTGTATCAATTGTTCGGTTTGTTATGCGGCCTGCGATACAGTGTCCGGGAACGAAGACTACCTTGGCCCGGCGGCTTTGCAACGGGCGTGGACCTTGTTGAACGACGCCAAGGATGACGGGCGCACCGCAATCCTTGATGCCGTGTCCGGGTCAGGGGGCTGTCACAACTGCCACTCGATGGGGTCCTGCACGCTCTATTGTCCCAATGAGCTGGACCCGATGTCCGCCATTGCCGGGCTGAAGCGCGAAACGGCGCGCAACTTTTTCAAACGGGGACGCTGATGCTGAGTTTGCGCTTGTATATGCTGCAGCGGATCACCGCGCTTGTGATGGCCCCGTTGGTGCTGGGGCATCTTGCAGTCATGATCTACGCCATTCAGGGGGGGCTGAGTGCCGCAGAAATTCTGGGTCGCACGCAAGGCTCAGTCGCATGGTTCTTGTTCTACGGTCTGTTTGTTGTTGCTGTTGCGATCCATGGCGCCATTGGCGTTCGCACGATTGCCCATGAGTGGGGTGGGTTGCGTGGACCGGCACTTGAAGCGTTCATGTGGGTAGTTGGCCTCGGCCTGTTTGCATTGGGAGCACGTGCCGTCTGGGCCGTGACCTTTGCGTGAGTATGGCTGGGGCAAAATCGCGCGCGCATCCGCTTTGGCTCGCTTACATCCTGCACCGGGTATCTGGCCTGCTGCTGGCGCTGTTCCTTCCACTGCACTTCTGGGTGTTGGCCATGGCCGTGTCCGACCCCGCGCGGTTAGACGGGTTCCTAACCATGACGGAAGCGAGCGTCGTTAAGTTGGCAGAGTTCGGGTTGGTCTTCCTGTTAGCCGTCCACATGTTCGGCGGTTTGCGGCTGATGGCTTTGGAATGGTTGCCATGGACACCTTCGCAAAAGACACTGGCGGCAAGCGCTGCGGCGGTGTCGTTCTTGGTCGCGACCCTGTTTTTGATAAAGGCGATTTGAGATGAAACTGTCTGACATAGACCGCCACGACACGGATATCCTGATCCTGGGCACTGGGGGGGCTGGACTGTTTGCGGCTCTTCACGCACAACAGACTGCGCCGGAAGGCGCGAAAATCACCATCGCGGTCAAAGGCTTAATCGGCAAATGCGGCTGCACCCGCATGGTGCAGGGCGGCTATAACGTCGCGCTGGGCGGCGGCGACACGGTTGAGCGGCACTTTATGGACACGATCCAAGGG
>CAZDXI010000113.1:0-9235 GCA_964509095.1 uncultured Rhodobacterales bacterium | reverse complement strand
ACGGGTCTTCATGGCCTCTGATTTGTGTTCGGGAAAAAAGAACCCCGCCGCGTCGAGAGCGTCTTCATAATGCTGCGCCAGATGGGTTACATCGGCCAGCTCAGCGGGTTCCGTATCAGGCATCACGTCCTCGAACGCTGTGACGTTTTGCGTCGCGCGCCGCCATTCATAACCCACCAGCAACACACATTGCGCAAGGTTCAGCGACGGGTAGTCCGGGTTCACGGGTACGGTGATGATGGCATTGGCTTGAGCAATGTCGTCATTTTCAAGCCCTGCCCGTTCAGGTCCAAAGAGCACGCCAACCCGTTGACCAGACGCGATTTTCTCAGCCGCCAGCTGCATCGCGGCTTCAGGGCTGTAGACCGCTTTGGATAAATCGCGGGACCGCGCTGTGGTCGCAAAGGTGAAGTTCAGATCCTTTTGCGCCTCGGCCACGTCGTCGACTGGCAATGCTGCGTCCAGTACGCGGCCCGCACCCGCGGCCATCGCCTTGGCCGCCGGGTTCGGCCAGCCATCGCGCGGGGCGACAAGGCGCATATGCTCCAATCCGAAGTTCAGCATCGCGCGGGCGGCCGCACCAATATTCTCACCCATCTGGGGGCGCACAAGGATCATTGCCGGTGTCAGTTCCATGTCCGCCGGATACCCCGGCGTTTCGCGCGCAGCAATCCCCTACACGTGGCCAAATAAACTCCCTCCGCAGGACGCCTTGGCGTTCCCAAGCCACGCAAATTCAGGTAAACGCCGTGAAACATCGCCAAAAAGAGCCGCCTATGTCCGATCCCGAGCAGCCGCAGATCTACCTGATTTCCCCGCCAGAGTTCGAATTGTCTCAATTTCCCGACCAGTTAGGGCGCGTTCTTGATGTGCACCCGGTCGCCTGTGTGCGTCTTGCTTTGTCTACTCAGGATGAAGATCGCCTTTCGCGCGCAGCGGATGCGTGCCGGGATGTAGCGATCCAACGTGACGTGGCGATCGTGATCGATGATCACTGGCGGCTTGCAGATCGGCTCGGCCTTGATGGGGTCCACCTGCGCGATCACGCAAAATCCGTGCGCGATGCACGCAAAGACCTTGGCCCAGACGCAATCATTGGCGCGTATTGCGGTGCCTCCCGCCACGACGGGATGAGCGCGGGCGAAGCGGGTGCGGATTATGTCAGTTTCGGCCCAGTTGGCCCGACAGCGCTTGGCGACGGCACCCAAGCTGAACCAGACTTGTTCCAGTGGTGGTCGGAAATGATCGAAGTTCCAGTCGTGGCCGAGGGCGCACTGAGCACCGAGATCATCGCGCAGCTCGCATCCCTGACCGACTTCTTCGGAATTTCTGAGATTTGGAACACAGATGATCCCGCCGCAGCCCTTGGTGATTTCATCAAGGCGATGGGTTAGCTTCCCTTTTTTACAAAAGCGTGCGTTCCACAACCCAGTAGGCCCCGATCAGCGCAATCACGCAGGACGCCGGGATCGCGATGCGGGATCGATACCAGGGTCTCGCTGCAAACCAACCAACTGCCAGCGCGGCCAAAGCGATGACAGTCAGTTGCCCAACCTCAACCCCAACATTGAAGCCCAATAAGGCCGGGATGAACTGCGCTTCGGGTACTCCGAAATCCCCGAGAACAGAGGCGAATCCAAGCCCATGCAACAGCCCAAACGCGAAAATGACAAACGGTCGCCACGGGCTGAGGCCTCGTAAAAAGATATTCTCAACAGCGACATAGACAATCGACGCCGCGATGAGCGGTTCCACAATGCTGCCCGGAATGTTGACCCACCCAAGAGCACCAAGCGCCAAAGTCACCGTATGTGCCGCTGTGAACGCGGTGACCTGCCACAGCAACGACCGCCATCCAGCAGACAGAAAAAACAGCCCCAACACAAACAGGATATGGTCGAGCCCCTTAGGCAAGATGTGGTCGAACCCAACGGGGATGTATTCCACAAACGCGCCCCACCCCGTCAACGCATCACCGCCCGAGGCAGAAATCGCGGGCGAGCGTTCGCCACCTGACAGATAACCCGTAAACGGCTCTTCCACCCCTTGTTGGCGCAGGACCAAGTCGCCCGCGCCTTTGGGCCACGCGACTTGCAGCGTGTTGCCCTGAGCTGGCGCGCTCAGCACCAGCCGGGACAGACGAGCAAGCTCCACATTGCCGATCTGCGGCACTTCAACACTGTCCGGAGTTAACTCAATCGGTGCATCATCCATGCTCAGCAGCGGCACTGCGTTCCACTTTTCCAGCAATCCAGGAACCTGTGTCGCCAACGCATCCGGGGCGAGCGCGCGCAATGCATCGTATTGGGATCCTTCAGCGACTTCATCCGTGTCCTGCAGACCATCCAGATCGATTCCGGCCAGATAGCTTTCGAGGTTCAGTTCCAACACCAGTTCAACCCGGTCGCCCTTGATCTCAAGATCGGCAATCGCAGGAAAGACCTCATGCGCAGAGGCGGCCGCCACCCAAAGGGTTGACAGCACAGCGATAAGGCGCAGCTTGGCCCATATGTTCAAGATTATCCGCATCGCTCTCACCACTCTTGTCACTCTTGGGGCTGTCAGCCCGGCTGTGTCCCACGAATTCTGGATCGAACCGTTGCGCTATCAACTGCAAACCGGCGAGACAATCGAAGCGCGGTTTCGAAATGGCGAAGAGTTCGAAGGGACCGAACTCGGTTTTTTTGACCGACGAAGCGCGCAGTTGCAAATCGCTTTTTCAGGCCGCCGCGTCGATCTGACACCGCGCAATGGAGACCGGCCTGCAATTTCCGCTCAACCGCTCGGAACCGGGCTGCATGTGCTGGTGCATGAAACGAAAACCTCCACCATTCGGTACAAGGAATGGGCGAAGTTCGCGAAATTCGCAAAGCACAAGGATTTCCCCGACATCAAGGCACGTCACGACGCACGCGGGCTGCCGGACGCCGATTTCACCGAGCAGTATTCCCGGCACGCGAAGGCTTTGGTGGCGATTGGTGGCCATGAAGGCGCAGATACGCGATTTGGACTTGAGACAGAAATTGTCGCCCTTTCAAATCCGTACGATCCGAACTTCAACCAAAAACTGGGCATTCAGGTCTTTGACCAATCCGCAACACGCCCGGATGCGCAGATTGAAGTCTTTGAAAAGGCCCCCGATGTAACGGTTACTGTGACCCTAACACGGACGGATTCGCAGGGTTTGGCCATGATCGCCACAAAGCCCGGCCATGATTACCTGTTGGATGCCGTGGTTTTACGTCCGGCCCCGGATGACGCCGAGCATGTTTGGGAAACCTATTGGGCGGCGTTGACGTTCTCGGTTCCGAAGTAATCTGTGGACTTGCAGCCAGAGAGAAGCCCGGTCACAAGGCGCATATGACACAAGACACACAAATTCTGTGTATTGGCTCCGTTCTGTGGGACGTGATCGGGCGCGCGCCTGTTGCGATGCGGCAAGGATCAGACGTCGCCGGACGGATCACGCGCCTGCCCGGCGGTGTGGCGCTAAACATTGCGATGACTCTTGCGCGTTTTGGGATGCGCCCCACTTTGCTGACCGCGATTGGCCGCGATAGCGAAGGCGATGAATTGATGGGCGCTTGCGCGGCGCGCGGATTGGTCACGGATATGGTTTACCGCTCTGACGACCTGCCAACGGATGTTTATATGGCTGTGGAAGGCGCAAACGGGTTGATCGCCGCCATCGCAGACGCGCATTCGCTGGAGGCTGCGGGCGCTAAAATCCTTGCACCCTTGTCTGATGGGCGGATTGATGCGCCCTATGCTGGCCCTGTGGCTGTAGACGGCAATCTGACGGTGGATTTGCTGTCTGACATCGTCCAAAGCCCGCTTTTGGCGCAAGCAGACCTGCGCGTCGCGCCTGCCTCGCCCGGAAAAGCCGAACGCTTACTGCCGTTCCTGCGCGAAGGTCGCGGCACGCTTTATGTGAACCTCGAAGAGGCAGGATTGCTGTGCAATTGCACGTTCAAGGGATCTGAAGACGCCGCGAAGGGCCTGTTGGAACGCGGCGCCGCGCGCGTACTTGTGACCGATGGCGGCAACCCCGCCAGCGAAGGCCACCACGATGGCCTTCTGACCCAGACCCCGCGCGATGTGATGGTTACGCGAGTCACTGGTGCCGGGGACACTTTCATGGCCGCACATATCGCCGCAGAAGCCGAAGGGGCTGACCGAAGCGTCGCAATGGCAAGAGCCTTGGAAGCCGCAGCCGTTTACGTGTCCGGAGGCACACCCGCATGATCGACTTGAACTTCGCACCTGATGTGCTTGATGCAAAATCTAAAAACCAACCAATCGTTGCTTTGGAAAGCACCATTATCACGCACGGGATGCCCTACCCGCAAAACCTTGAAGTTGCGCGTATGGTCGAACAGGACGTGCGTGACGCAGGAGCGGTTCCAGCCACAATTGCCGTGCTGGACGGGCGTTTGCACATTGGCCTGACGGATGATCAGTTGAGCGAGTTGGCACAGGCCAATGACGTCTCAAAGCTGTCGCGTGCGGATCTTGCCGTGTGTCTTGCGCGCGGCGGCACAGGTGCCACGACCGTCGCCGCCACAATGATCGCAGCCCATCTTGCCGGGATCAAAGTCTTCGCAACAGGCGGGATCGGGGGCGTGCATGTCGGCGCAGAGACCAGCTTTGACATCTCCGCTGACCTACAAGAACTGGCACACACACCTGTCACCGTCATCGCGGCAGGTGCTAAGGCCATCCTTGACTTGAACAAAACACTGGAAGTTCTTGAAACGCTTGGCGTTCCAGTCATCGCATTTCAGCAAGACGCGTTCCCGGCCTTTTGGTCTCAGGACTCGGGCCTTGCGGCGCCTTTGCGCTTGAACACAGCGCAGGACATCGCCAAAGCTCATGAAACCCGCTCGGCGCTCAACCTACCCGGCGGTCAACTTATCGCCAATCCCATCCCCCAAGAGGCCGAAATCCCTGCCGAGACCCTTGCGCCGATCATCCGACAAGCTCAGCAAGATGCCGATGCTCAGGGCATTCGCGGCAAAGACGTCACGCCGTTCCTGCTTTCGCGCATCTTTGAGCTGACAGAGGGCAAATCTCTGGAGGCGAACATTGCGCTGGTGCGCAACAATGCCCGGCTTGGAGCGGAAATTGCCCGCGAATTGATCAGCATTGCGTCATAAAGCCCACTGATTGAGCCCAAGCCATTGCCGCTGCCTGTCAAACACCTTACCTAATCGCGACGGCTTAACGATTTCATGACAGATGAACACTCCATTCGACCCTGAAACTCCCAGACGCCCCGGCTTGATTGCCCGCTTGCGGTCCTCGTTCCTGACTGGATTGGTGGTCATCGCTCCGGTTGGCCTGACAATTTGGCTGATCTGGACCGTTGTGGGTTGGATCGACAGCTGGGTATTGCCTTGGGTGCCCGACAGCTGGCAGCCGGACAAGCTGGTTCAGGACTGGTTTGGCCTGCCGCCCGAAGTCCAAATCAACGTGCGCGGTATCGGGGTCGTCATTTTCCTGCTGTTCACTGTTCTGATTGGGTGGATTGCCAAAGGGTTTATCGGCCGCTCCCTTATCCGGTCTGCCGAAAGCCTCGTAGAACGCACGCCCGTGGTGCGCTCGATCTACTCAGGTATCAAACAGATTTCGGAAACGGTGTTCGCCCAGTCCGACCGGAACTTCGAAAAGGCCTGTTTGATCCAGTACCCGCGCAAAGGCATCTGGGCGATTGGCTTTATCTCGACCTCAACCAAAGGCGAAGTCGCTGAAAAGGGCCATGACAGCGGGGATATGGTGTCGATCTTTGTGCCGACAACGCCGAATCCGACATCTGGCTTCTTGTTGTTTTTCCCAAAGTCGGACGTGATCGAACTGGACATGTCGATCGAGGATGCGGCCAAGCTCGTGATCTCTGCTGGTTTGGTTTACCCGAACGCCAAAGACCCAACCCAGCCCGAAGAAGACTAAACTTCGCCAAACATCTCTTTGAGATCTATGGTGCTTTCCGCATTCAAAGACTCGCGATTGCTGTCAAGGAATGTGTGCGCCGCTGCGCGCCCTGCGTCCTTGAGATGGCGGATCAATTGCGCGTTCGGCACGATCTTGGTTGCGACACTCAGATCATTCATCAGCTCGTCATCCGCGATCATGTGCAGAAAGACGCGCGCCATACGCCCCTCCTCCATTGTGCCATCATCCAGCAAGTTCTGCACAAAACGGATCGCCCGCAGTTCGCGCAACAGCGACGTGTTGAAGCTGATTTCATTGATGCGGTTCTGGATCTGTTGTGGCGTCACTGGAGTTTCCAGCCGCTCCAACGGGTTGATGTTCACAATCACAATGTCATCTGGCAGGCCGCGATCATAAAGCGGGAACAGCGCCGGGTTACCTGTGTACCCCCCATCCCAGAACGCCTCGTTCCGTCCGGTTTCGGCGTCTTCAATCTCTACCGCCTGAAACAAGGTCGGCAAACAGGCCGAGGCAAGGATCGCATCTGTCGTGATTTCGTCGCCTTTGAACACCCGTACTGTGCCATTTCGCACGCGGGTCGCGCACACAAACAATGCAGGCCCTTCATCTGCACAAACACACTCATAGTCGAACTGTTTGACGATATCGGCCAACGGATTGCGATACATGGGCCCCCAGGCATAGGGCGACACCATGCGGCTCCATGCTTCACCAATGGCGTAAGGCAGCGAGTATTCGATGGACCGGCTCACCGCACCGGGATTGAACGGCAACATCCAAGTGTCGATGCCCTGCCCCTGTGCGCCCATGACCTGCGACCAAAGCCAATCGAGATTCTCTCGGGCTCCATCGCGTCCATTCTTGATCATACCCGCCTTTAGCGCGGCCCCATTCAACGCACCTGCCGACGTTCCCGAGATCCCGGCAATCTCAATGTCTGCATCTTCCAGCAACCGGTCGAGCACACCCCATGTGAAGGCCCCATGCGCTCCGCCACCCTGAAGCGCAAGGTTGATCCGTTTTTTGCTGGCCATAAAAACCCCTCCAACGCGTCCCGCTTCATCTGTCCCGAAATACCTTCGGGGGGTTTGGGGGGCAGACAGCCCCCCATACAAAAACATCTCTTGCGGCGTCAGCCGCGCATTTTGGTCAGAACCACCGAACTACAGTGCGGTCCAACCGCCATCGACAGAAATCGTGGTGCCCGTAATCTGTGCTGCGGCATCCGAACACAGGAACGTTGCCGTCCCGCCAAGCTGCTCAACTGTCGCGAACTCCTTGGACGGTTGCCGTGTCAGCATCACTTCCTTGATCGCAGTGTCCCGGTCCATGTCGTACTTCTTCATGGTGTCCGGAATCTGTGCTTCCACCAGCGGGGTCAGTACATAACCGGGACAGATGGCGTTGCAGGTGATCGGGTCTTGAGCCGTTTCCAAAGCAATCACTTTGGTCATGCCAACAACCCCGTGCTTGGCGGCGACATAAGCGGACTTGAACGGTGACGCGGTCAATCCATGGGCTGAGGCAACGTTGATGATCCGCCCCCATCCATTGTCCCGCATATTGGGCACGGCTGCAGCCATCGTGTGAAAGGCCGATGACATATTGATCGCGATGATCGCATCCCACTTTTCGACCGGGAATTCTTCTACAGCGGCTACGTGCTGGATGCCCGCATTGTTCACCAGAATATCACAGGCGCCTGCATCCGCGATCAAGCGGCGGCAGTCGTCACTTTTCGACATATCGGCTTGCACGTATTTGGCCGCAACGCCCGTTTCATCCGCGATCTCTTTGGCAATCGCGTGATCCTCTTCGCGGTCTGTGAAGGAGTTCAGCACCACATCCGCCCCTGCGCGGGCCAACTCCCACGCCATGCCGAGACCAATCCCGGAATTCGAGCCGGTGATAACAGCGGTCTTGCCCGCCAGCGAGATTTCATATGCCATGTGTCAGCCCTTTCGATTTGCCGCGCAGACTAAGTGAAATGCTGCACCTGCGAAAGGGTCGTTTCATCGCGCGTCAGGCGTAAAGCCAATCATCATAGCTGCCTACTGTCGCACCATTGACGAAATGCTCTACCGTTAAATCCCCCAACGTGACCCCGATAAGGTAAATGTTCATCCCATCTTCTTTGTAGACGGTGCCCCACCCGCGCGCTTCTGCGCCGTCCAGGAACTTCTCCAGCGCCACATCCGCGTCCCACGTCCCGTTATCCGATGGCCCAAGGCGCAGCTTGTCCTCGCTCAGATCGAAATCCATCACCCGGTTATGGCCGACTTCCGGGTCATGCCAGTGATATCGATCCACATTGAAGACAAACGCATCGCCACCTTCTCCGCCCCAAAGCCGATCATCGCCGGGCCCTGCAAACAGATTGTCCCGCCCTGCGCCGCCCATCAGGATGTCATCACCTGCGCCGCCGGCAACAGAGTCCCGGCCCTCACCACCGCGAAGAACGTCGTGACCCGCCGCTCCGGACAAGGTGTCATTCCCCGTCCCGCCGATCAACTTGTCGGTCACTTCGCCGCCCGTCAGCACATCATGTCCTTGCGCGCCCCAAACGCGATTTTCGACGGCGCCCCCCATGAACAGATCGTCTCCGTGCCCCAGATTGATATAGTTGCGCCCGATGGCAAGTTCGGTTTCCACCAGATCCCGTCCAGCGCCGGTTTTCAGCACGACTTGCGCACCTTGCAGGTGAAACGCCTCGTCCAGAGCCGTTCCGCGCAAGGTGGTATTGCTGGCTTGGCTGGTGATATGCACACCGAATGTCTCAAAATCAGCATCCAGCGCCTCACGCGCTTTCGCGGCTTCGGTCAATTGGATGATGCTCAGAAAGTACATCACGTCGATTTGCTCGGACGATTGAAGCGTAGGCCAGTCTTCTGTGATGTCTTGCGCAACCGCGATCACGCGATCATCAAGCCCCACGTCTTCCGAGTAATAGACTGAGGTTGAATATCCGGTCACAGTCCCGGACGTCACGGTGCCGCCTGCATCGACTTCGAGGTCGGAGCCCGTAACCGTCAACCGCAGACCCAGCGCCTCTGCCTCACCAATAAACCCGAAATCATAAAGCAGGCCAGTATCGGTCCAGATCGGTTGTGTCATAGCAGCTACCTTCACTCGTTACAGTCCAATCGTTAACAAAGTCAGGTGTCTGAATAAACGGGGAAATTTCCAAAAGACCGTTCAGTCAACCGCTGCTTGCAGCCAGCTCGGCGCGCAGGACAAAAAAAACCCCAGCACGAAGCTGGGGTTAAGTTATTGAGGCAGGTTT
>CAZDXI010000112.1:4545-9301 GCA_964509095.1 uncultured Rhodobacterales bacterium | reverse complement strand
GAGGGCGTGATAGCCAAGTTGCTGGAAGTATAGGATACGTGCGCGCGCTTCGGACTCGTTGGCCGCATATTCGAAGCGGGCAAACATCTGAGCAATTGCTGAGACCCGCGCGGCGTCGGCCAGATCAATCCGGCGGCGCACGGACCCGTCGCGCCGCGCCCATTCCCGCACTGCGAAATCGAGCCCCTGATCGAACAGGTCGGGATCGATGAAACAGCGGAAGAAATTGCAGACTGCATAGCTTATTGAAGACGCTGGCATAGAACAGTGTTCCACAATCAGGCGGGTGTTCCATCCTTCCCAGTCCGAGAGCAGAGCACCCAGAAGGTCTTTGCGGCTTTTGAAATACCAGTAAAAGCTGGACCGGGACACATCGAGCCGCGTGGCAATGGTCAGGACTTTCACCTCGCCCACACCGTCGCTGACGAGGATATCACGCGCCACGTTCAGCCAGTCTTCACGCGTGACTTTCACATGGCCGATCAGCGGGTCTTTGTCCGGGTCATCGCGATGTAGGGGAGGGATGGGCTTTCGCACGTTAGCTCTCCGGTGGGGCGCCACCCTCTGCCGTGCGTTTGTCGATGAATGCCTTCAACGCAGCAATCCGATCCAGGTCCGGCGAAATTGCGGAGCCCCGAGCCACGATGTTTTGCCAGACCTTCGTGGCCCTTGAGGATGCATCCAACGCGCCCCGGTCTGTCCATGTGCCGAAATTGGCATAGTCATGCACGACTGGTTCATAGAACTCGGTATTGTAACGCGCCATCGTTTGCGGCGTGTCAAAGAAATGTCCCGAAGGCGCGACATGGACCAGCGCGTTGGCCAAGCCGATCTCATCCACACCGGCGCGACTTCCAGCACAGAGTTCGGCGACCATGTTCAGGACTTCCACGTCAGTGATCAGCTTTTCGTAAGACACGCTCAGCCCACCTTCGAGCCATCCCGCGGAGTGGATGATCACTGTCGCGCCCGCCAGTAAGCAACCCCAAAGCCCAAGCTGGTTTTCGTTTGCGGCCTGTACGTCGTTCAGGTTTGCCGCTGATCCAGCCGCGGAGCGCCAAGGCAGGCCGACCATACGCGCCATCTGACCCGCGGCCAGAGACGCTTGAAAATGCGTCGGCGTGCCAAAGGCGGGTGCGCCGGATTTCATATCCACGTTGGACGTGAATGTTCCGTAACAGACTGGTGCGCCGGGCTGTGTCAGTTGCGTCAGTGTAATCGCAGCGAGGCATTCTGCATGGGACAACGTGATCGCACCGGCAACCGTGATCGGGGCCATCGCCCCCATAAGTGTGAACGGTGTCACAATTGACAACTGACCGTGGCGTGCAAAATCGATCAACCCTTGCGCCATTGGAATGTCCAGTGTTCGGGGGGAGTTGGTATTGATGATCGTGTAGGCATACACGCCCGCGTGGAACTCATCCTCTGACAGGCCACGCGCGATGCAGAGCATCTCGAAATTGTCCAATGCCTGAGGGGTGCCACGAGAGAACAGGAACGGGAATTTGTCCGTATTCTCCATTTGCGCAAGCGTCGTGAAGTAGTGCCGTACATTCGTGGGAACGTCTTGCGGTTCGACCGATGGGCTCATCATCTGGAACACATCGTAGTGATGCGCGATCTGAGTGTATTCCAGAAAGTCTGCCGCTGAGCCGGGGCGGCGACCGCGTACAAGGTCCGTGGCATGGGGCGCGCCTGCGCCGGGCTGAAAATTCAGTGTGCCAAGTTGCAGAACGGTGTCGCGATGAGACGCGCCTGCACGGCAGTGAATGGATTTAGGGGCGCTGGCGATTGCCGCGTCCACCAACTCGCGTCCGATATAGACCATCTCTCCGTCAACGCGCGCACCGCCTTGCGCGTAAATGTCCCGCGCTTCGGGAAGCAGCACCTTCATGCCGAGCTCTTCCAGCATGTGAAGGGCTGTTTCGTGCATATTGGCGGCTTCGTCGTCTGAATAGACGGACATCAGCGGGAACGGGTTGCGCAATTGGCGGTAGTTCACGTCCCGCTTGGACTGCGCTGCGGCCTCTGGATTGCGACCGCGGCGACGCCCTTTTCGTTGTCGTTCGGGGGCTTCGGTCATCCCCGCATCGCCTTGCCACTTGGGTCATAGGGTGAGCTGGCGATGACTTTGACGGGACGCTCGACTCCCACGATATGGGCTGTCAAATCCGTCCCTTCGCCTGTGCAATCTGCATTGATCATCGCCATTGCGTAGCTTTTGCCCAGTGTGTGCCCGAACCCGCCCGAGGTGATGAAGCCGACCTTCTGATCGCCTTGCCACACCGGTTCGAATCCGCTGGCATCTGCTTCCTTTGCATCCACTTCTAGGGTCACAACCTTCTGGGCAGGACCATTCCCGTCGCGTTCGGCCATCGCGGCGTCGCGGCCTATAAAGTCACCTTTGTCCCATGCGACCCAACGGTCCATGCCTGTTTGTCCGGCGGTGTAGCCTTGGGTGAATTCCGCGCTCCAGATGCCGAAACTCTTTTCCAGTCGCAGAGAGAGTAGGGCGTTAAAGCCGATCTCTCGCATCCCAAGGTCTGCGCCTGCGTCCAACAACAGGCGGCGCAACTGGATGTGTTCGGCAGCGGAGCAGTGGATTTCGAAGCCCATTTCACCCGTCACGGACAGGCGACCGACTTTGCAGCGCAGCAGGCCCACATCAAAAGTTCCGCAGCCCATAAATGGCAGATCACCGATCGCGTCGCTGGTGAGGTTCTGCATCACCTTCAGGGAGTTCGGGCCGGAGACTGAGAAGCCAACCATTGCATCGGCAATATCCCGCACGTCCACACTGTCCATCATGTGATAGTCAAACCATCGCATGTGCCATTCGCGCAGGTAGTAGGATCCCATGATCCACCACGTGCCATCGCCCCAGTTGAAGACGGTCAGATCGCCCTTCATGCGACCATCCGGTGCCAGCATCGGAGCGAGACGGGCGCGTCCAGGGCCCGGCAAGCGGCTGGCCATGATGTGATCCAGCCATTTTTCTGCGTTTGGCCCGGACACTTCGAACCGCGAGAAGCCCGAAATGTCGAGCAAGCCAACCGCGTCTCGCGTGGCTTTGCACTCTTCGGCCACGATCTCGAACGCGTTTGAGCGTTTGAGCGTTGGCGTTTCCTCGAAACCCGTTGGTGCGAAGTACAGCGGCACTTCCAAGCCATAGCTCGCGCCCCAGCGGCACCCTGCGGCGGTCATATCACTATAGGCGGGCGCCATACGCAGCGGGCGGCCCGCCGGCAATTGTTCGTTTGGATATGTCATGACGAAGCGACGCGTGTAGAACTGGCCTGTGGTTTGCTTGATGAACTCCCGGTTCTCGGCGAACGCGCCATAGCGGGCCACGTCCATGCCAAACACGTCGGCTTCGGGTTCGCCGTGGATCATCCATTCCGCAAGCGATTTGCCCACACCGCCGCCCTGCAGGAACCCGGCCATCACCGCACAGGCGCACCAGTAACCCGGCTTGCCACGGACCGGGCCGACCAAGGGGTTGCCATCGGGCGAGAAGGTGAACGCGCCGTTCACCCATGTTTTCACACCGACTTCTTGCAGGGCAGGGTAGCGTTCAAAGCCGAGGATCAGCTCATTCTCGATCCGATCCGTTTGTTCCTGAAACAGCTCGATCCCATAGTCCCAGGGTGCTCCGTCCAGCGCCCAGTGTTCGTGGTTGATCTCGTAAATGCCAAGCAGCACGCCCTTCTGGTCCTGCCTGAGATATGTGAACCCTTCGAGGTCAACCGTCATGGGAACTTCGAAGTCGATCTCCTCCAGCGCGGGGATCGTATCGGACACAAGGTAATGGTGCTTAAGAGGCGCGACAGGCAATTCGATCCCCGCCATGCGGCCTACCTGCTTGGCCCAAAGCCCAGCGGCATTGACCAAGTGTTCGCAGGTAATCACGCCTTTATCAGTGATCACGCGCCAGCCCTCGCTCGTTTGTTCGAGGCTTTCGACCTTTGTGTGTTCAAAGACGCTTGCACCATGTTTCTTGGCAGCACCTGCATAGGCGTGAACGGTTCCCGTCGTGTCGATGTAGCCTTCGCGGTCGGCCCACATACCGCCCAGCAGGCCTTCACCGGACATGATTGGATTCAATTCCACAGCTTCTTCGACCGTGACAAGACGGCAATCTTCGATCCCGATGGACTGGAAGGTGCGGTAGGCCGATTGCAGCCATTCCCAGCGATCCGGCGTGCCTGCCATCGTCAAGCCACCGGTCATGTGCAGCCCGATGTTCTGGCCGGATTCCTCTTCGATCTCGCTCAGAAGGTCGATGGTATAGGCCTGCAATTGCGCGATGTTTGGATCCGCATTCAACGCATGAATACCACCTGCCGCATGCCAGCTAGAGCCTGCCGTCAGAACAGAGCGTTCCAGAAGGCAGACGTCTTTCCAGCCGAACTTGGCGAGGTGATAAAGCACGGACGTTCCGACGACTCCGCCTCCGATGACGACAACGCGATAGTGTGAATTCATGGTCTGTCCTCCCCGGCGACTCGTCGTTTTACTTGGACGCTAGGGCTGTTTGAACCGTGCGTCTATACAAAACTGTCCAATGCTCTGTTTGAGCGTTCTTGACGAACAAAGAAGGCTCTTGGCCGTCCCAGTGTTAGCCGCACTGTGAGAAAGAGGATTAGCGCCGTTTGGGCAGCAGTACAGACAGGGTGAACAAGCTTGCGGCGGCACAAACGATGGTCGGGCCGGTGGGGGTGTCAAACTGGAACGAAGCCACGATCCCGGACAG
>CAZDXI010000112.1:1012-4445 GCA_964509095.1 uncultured Rhodobacterales bacterium | reverse complement strand
CTCATTCCAGCGCCAGATCAGTAGGGCCACAACCAATGCGCCACCGCTCCAGATCAAAGCAAGGTCTCCGCGTGTGACGGCCAAGATGTCGCCAAACAAAAAGGACATCAGATCAATGCGAACCCCGCTCAGAAACGACGCCGCGACCAACCCGATCGCAAGTGCTGAATGCGCCATAACTCCGAGCAATGTGTCCGTGGCATAGCCCCGCCCGCTAAGCACACTTACCGTCAGCGCCATCGCGAGGGCGACGACCATCGCGCCGCCGAATACCGGAATGTCCAATGCCAGCGCCAATGCCACGCCAAGGATCGCCGCATGGGCCGTGGCATCCCCGAAATACGCCATCCGACGCCACACGACAAAACAGCCCAACGGCGCCGCAGCCAATGCAACACCCACGCCCGCAAGTGACGCCCGGATCAGAAAGTCATCCAGCATGGGTATGGTCGTGATCGTGGTCGTGGTGGTGATCATGGGCATGATCGTGTTCGTGACGATAAAGCGCCAGCGCGCCATGTGTCCCGGATCCAAACAACGCCCGATATTCTGGAGCAGAAGCAACCTGTTCGGGTGAGCCATGACAACACACGTGGCCATTCAGGCAAATCACCCGGTCAGACGCCGCCATCACAACGTGCAATTCGTGGCTGACCATCAATACGGCACATCCCAGATCCTCGCGCACCTGCGCAATACGCTGGTAAAACGCGGCAGAGCCCGGTTGATCCAACCCTTGTGTGGCCTCATCCAGGACCAGCAAGTGCGGGCGGTTCAGCAAGGCACATGCCAGCAAGACACGCTGGAACTGACCGCCGGATAAGTCGGACATCTGACGGTTTCCAAGGTTTTCAGCGCCCGCTTGTTCCAGTGCGGCTTTACTCAGCGCAGGCGCAATCTTGCGCGGAAGGCTGAGAAACCGCGTCACGGTCAAGGGCAGGGTCGGGTCAATGGCCAATCGCTGCGGGACATAGCCGATGCGCAGGTCTGGAGCGCGTGTGATTGTGCCGCTTGCCGGTGGAACGGCGCCCAAGAGCGCGCGCAACAGGGTGGACTTACCGGATCCGTTGGGTCCGACGATGGTTACGATTTCGCCGGGCGACAGCGACAGGTTCACGTGGCTCAGCACGGGTGTGGTGCCAAAGCGCACGGTGAGGTCTTTGATATCAACAAGGCTCACGATGCAGGCTCCACGCATTTTGGGCATAGGCCGATGGCTTCGACCATGGTGGTTTCGATCTCGAAACCCGCAGACTGTGCCGACTCGCGCAGCAACGCGCGCGCTGGATCCACTGGCGCTTCCGCAATCGCACGGCAGGCGCGGCAGATCAGAAAGGCTGGTGCATGGGAATGGCCCGGATGGGCACAGGCGATAAACGCGTTCAGGCGTTCAACCTTATGGGCGAATCCATGCTCTACCAAGAAATCCAGCGCACGATAGGCCACAGGGGGCTGTGCGGTTGCCCCTTCGGCGCGCAGGATTTCGAGGATGTCATAAGCCCCAAGCGCGCGGTGTTGCTCCAACAAAATCTCCAACACCCGCTGACGCTGCGGCGTGAACCGCAGCCCTTTAGCCGCGCATGCTTTCTGTGCCGCGTCCACTCCCGTGGAGATGCAGGCGCCATGATCGTGATGTTCGAAACCAACGGGGTCCATGAGGACTTGTTATGCTATAACATTTCATGTAGCAAGTCGGAGATGTTATAACATAACGGAATTTGTCATGCTGCTTCGCTCTCTGTTCGTCACTCTTTGCCTTGCATCCCCGCTGCGGGCGGAGGATCTGAAAATCGTCACAGACATTGCGCCAGTGCATTCGCTGGTGTCACAAATCGTGGGCGAAGATGCGGAGGTGACGCTGTTACTCAGCCCGGGCACATCGCCACACGGCTACTCTATGCGCCCCTCTGATGCGGCGGCTCTGCAGGACGCGGACGTTGTGATCTGGATCGGGCCCGCATTGACGCCATGGCTTGAAGACGCGGTTGGGTCGCTGGCACCTGATGCCATGCAAATGGTGTTGGCGGATGTGGACGGGGTTGTTCGGTTGCCATTCCGGGACGTTTCGGTGTTCGGGGAACATGACCACGATGCCGAACACGATCATGACGCGCATAAGGATGAGCATGCACATGATGATCATGATGCGCATAAGGACGAGCACGATCACGACGAACATGCGCATGACGAACACAAAGACGAGCATGCGCATGACGATCACGATGAACACAAAGATGAACATGCACATGACGAACATGCGCATGAAGAGCATAAGGACGAAGATGCACACGGCCATGACCACGCGCATGGTGGCGATTTTGATCCGCATCTGTGGTTGGACCCGGTTAACGCCTCCCTTTGGCAAAACTCCATACTTGAAGCGCTACGCACGAAACTGACCGTTGACCAAATTGCACAGGCCGAGGCCCTGTTGGCTTTGCAAGGTGCTGAGTTGCAGGCCGAATTGGAAGAGATCCTGCATCCGGTGCATGATGAACCCTTCCTCGTCTATCATGATGCGTACCAGTATTTCGAAACCCGGTTTGACCTGCGTGTCGCGGGTGCGATTGCTGCCTCGGACGCACAAACACCCGGTCCGAAGCGGCTGAAGGAAATTCAAAACGAAATCACCGAGCAGAATGTCACGTGTGCATTCTTTGAGCCGCAGTTCTCGCCCCGTCTGATTGCGACCGTTGGGCAAGGAACCGGATTGAAACAAGCAGAACTGGACCCGCTGGGCGCGAGCTTCGAACCGGGGGCAGAGCTTTATCCTGCAATGATGCGCCAAATGGCGCAGACGATTGCAGATTGCTTGTCCAAGTCGGATTGACTTGAGGGGCGGGGTCTCTCACTTTCGGCACAAGCCGGAAGAGGGGGACCATGCCGCACCTGACCATTCAACACTCGCAAGCCTTGGCTGAGCGGCACGACATGTCGATGCTTTGCAACCAGTTGCGGCAGGTCATGATTGCCGAAGGCTGTTTCCCTGTCGGGGGCATCCGGGTTCGCGCGTGGCCCACGCCCGCGCAATCGATTGCAGATGGACACCCCGACAATACCTATGCGGATCTTGTGTTGCGTATGGGCGCGGGGCGTTCAATGGACGTGAAACGTGCCGCAGGTGTGTCGATCATGTCGGCGGCAGAGGCGTTCTTTGCGGACGATCTTGCTGGTGGGTACTTTGCGCTTGCCTTCGAAATCGTTGAGATTGATCCGGAATTATCTTGGAAAACCAACTCGATCCACGCACGTCTGAAAGCGGAAGATCAATCATGAACTGGGACGAATTCGCCAACTGGTCTGCAAAGATCGGCCAATGGGGCGCTGACTATCACAAAGGGATGCGCGACCGCCCTGTGCGAGCGCAGACTGCTCCGGGGGAGATCGCCGCGCAACTGCCGCTCTCAGCGCCTGAGACAGCGCAACCGATGGC
>CAZDXI010000112.1:0-1002 GCA_964509095.1 uncultured Rhodobacterales bacterium | reverse complement strand
CCCGCCGGAAACGCCAGAAGGGATGGAACAGATTTTCCGAGATTTCGAAGCCATCGTGATGCCCGGCATGACCCATTGGCAGCACCCGCGTTTCTTTGCCTATTTCAATTCAAATGCTGCTCCTCCGTCGATGCTGGCCGATCAGGTCGCGAGCATTCTGGCTGCGCAATGCATGCTCTGGCAGACGTCCCCGGCCGCGACCGAAATAGAAACGCGTGTACTTGATTGGCTGCGACAGGGGCTTGGGCTGGCAGATGGGTTCAAGGGCGTTATTCAGGACAGCGCGAGTTCAGCGACCTTGGCCGCTGTGCTGACCATGCGAGAGCGGGCGCTCAACTTCTCCGGCAACATTAAGGGGCTGCCCGGCGGACCCACTTTGCGCGTCTATTGCAGCGCCGAGGTGCATTCCTCCATCGACAAAGCCATCTGGATCGCAGGCATCGGGCAGGACAATCTGGTGAAAATCCCGATCACACAGGGTGATCCGCGTCGCGGGATTGACACGACCGCGCTGCGCGCTGCGATTGAAGCCGACATCGCCGCCGGGTTCACACCTGCCGGGATCATTCCTTGCGTTGGGGGCACGGGAACAGGGGCGACGGACGATATCTCGGCTGTAATGGACGTGGCAGAGGCCTTTGACCTTTATACCCATGTGGACGCCGCTTGGGCCGGGTCTGCGATGCTGTGCCCGGAGTTCCGCACGTTGTGGGACGGCATTGACCGCGCGCATTCCGTTGTCATGAACCCGCACAAATGGCTTGGCACGAACTTTGATCTTTGTGCGCATTTCGTCCGAACGCCGGATGATTTGGTGCGTACGCTTGCGATCCAGCCGGAATACCTGAAAACCCACGGGCAAGACGGGATCGTCAACTATTCCGAATGGTCTGTGCCTTTGGGGCGTCGTTTCCGGGCGTTGAAGCTGTGGTTCCTGATGCGCGCTTACGGCCTGGACGGCCTGCGCACCCGCCTGCGCAACCACGTCGCGTGGGTTCAAGG
>CAZDXI010000111.1:529-9369 GCA_964509095.1 uncultured Rhodobacterales bacterium | reverse complement strand
CGCCAAAGTCCCGTGTTGCGAGGATCTCGCGCAGCACGACTTTCTCGCGGTTTTCATTGGGCAGTTCGATCCCGATCACAGAGCGCCCCGGCACCGTGGACACCCGCGCGGACAACGCTGTCATGGAGCGCGCGATGTCATCAGACAGCCCGATCACGCGGGACGCTTTCAAACCGGGCGCGGGTTCAAGTTCGTACATCGTCACAACAGGACCCGGGCGCACAGAGACAATCTCGCCTTTCACACCATAGTCATCCAGCACGCTTTCCAGCATACGCGCGTTTTCCTCCAACGCGTCGTCGCTGAGATGATGACGTTCAATGGTGGTCGGGTTGGTCAACAGGTTCAGCGGCGGAAGCTCGAAGTCCTTGGAGTTTTCGTCAAACAGCGTGGGCTGCGCTTCTTTGATTGCCTTGGTCGACGGGACCGGCGCTTTGCGCACGGGCTGTTGCACCACGCGCTTGGGTTCGGCCACAGGGATCGGGGCTGGCTGCGGCGCTTCCGAGAGGGGCAAGGCGTCCTCAACAGGGGCCGGCGGCACAGACATCGTGGTCATCGGGGGCTCCGGCGGAAGGGTCGCTTGCGCTGCCGTCAAAGGCGGTTCGGGCGGCAACTGGCCTGCCGGAGTCGTATCCGCGATAATAGGCTGCGGGCCATGGCCGCGCCCTTTCGTCAATGGTGCAACGCTCGGAACTTGTACGTCCGGACGTGCGCGCACCCGCGCTTTGATCGCATCTGCAATGCGGGCCTGAACCCGGTTTTCATCGGGCGCATCGACATCGCTGGTCATGTCACCGGCATCGACAAGCTCTGGTTCTGGCATGGTTTCAGGGCGCTTTATCAAAGCCGGCATGCGGGCCAATAGCCCGGTCTTCGGTGCAGGAGCGACAGGCTCCGCATCCAAAGGTGCGGCAGGCTCATAGGCCGGTTCGGGCTGTGCGGCGATCAAGGCAGCTTGTTCTTCTGCAGCGATCCGCTTGGCTTCGCGCCGCGCGGCTGTCTTTTCGGCAACGCCTTGCGCCGCAGTGACGGTCGCGCGTGTTCCGCGACCCAACATTTTCACGATCAAATCATAGCCAAGGATCAAGCCAAACAGCATCCACCGCCCGATCCGGGACAGCTCCAACTTGGTGAAGCCCAGCACAAATGCACCAAAGACAAGGATCGCCAGCGCCATCAGCGCCGACATCGCCTTGATTGCAAAGGCGGAGCCCAGCGGCAGAATCGTCAGGATGAACCCGACAACAGTATCGCCGCCAAGACCTCCAAGGCCAAAGTGGTGCGTCTGTACCCACGCCGCGCTCGGTGGCAGGGTTGCCGCGTAAATCGCAAACGCCACGACAAGAATGGGCGCAAAGATCACACGACCCAACGCCCTGTCATTGCCCCAATGCAAAAGGAAACGTACCCCCCAGACACCAAGGATAAGCGCAATCGCCGCCCCGCCCCAGCCTACGGTGGCAAAGAGGAACCAGGCCACCGACGCCCCAGTGCGCCCCAGCCAGTTCTGCACCGGCGCATCCGTGGACACCATCCAGTTCGGGTCATCCGGGCTATAGGACCAGATCATCGCCGCCATCAGGGCCGACAGCACCAACAGCGCGATGCCAATCAGCTCTTTGGAGCGTTTTTCCACGGCCGCTGCCATGTCGCTGTCCAAAAGCGGTTCCCGTTGCCGAGTCGGATATGCCATGCCTCTTCCCTTACTCTTCATATAGACACGTTCGAATGGCGGTGAGGCCAGCCTCGGTCTCTTCTTTTGGGGCCACCAGTGCGACCCTGATATATTCGTGCCCCGGGTTCTCGCCCGCGGAGTCTTGTGCAAGATACGCGCCGGGCAGGACCTTCACGCCCGTTTCACGCCACAGCTTCAACGTGGCCGCTTCCCCATCCGGGACAGGCAACCACAAAAAGAATCCAGCCTCGGGCGATTGATAACCCGGCACATTTCCAAAGATGCGATCTGCGATGTCGTACTTTTCCGCGTAAAGCGTGCGGTTCTCGATCACGTGGTTCTCATCTCTCCAAGCAGCTGTGGCCGCCGCCTGCAACGGCAGCGGCAACGGCGCGCCTGCATAGGATCGCAATTGCTTGACTGCCTTGATCGTTTCAGGCCCGCCGACGATGAAGCCAGACCGCAGGCCAGGCAGGTTGGACCGCTTGGACAACGAATGGAACGCCACAACACGCTCAGGATTCACATCCTTCTGTGCGGCGACCTGCAAGATGCCCGGAGGCGGCGTGTCGCGGTAAATCTCGGAATAACACTCATCCGCGAAGATGCGGAAATTGTAGTTCTCTGCCAGATCGATGAGGTTGGACCAATACTGCTCATTCGCCACGGCCCCTTGCGGGTTCGCGGGGGAGCAAATGTAAACCGCCACGCAACGTTTCAATTGGTCCGCTGGCAAAGCTTCAAAGTTCGGCAAATGCCCAGTGGCCGCAGTTGCGTTCACAAAGACCGGCTCCGCCGCTGCCGACAGGCTCGCCACCATGTAGACTTGGTAAAACGGGTTTGGCATCAAAACGGTCGGCTTTTGCCCACCCTTCTGTTCCGGGCAAAGAGCCATAACAGCGTTGTAAAGCCCTTCGCGTGTGCCGTTCAGCGGCATGACGTTCGTGTCCGGATCCAGATCCACGCCATAACGCCGCTTGATCCAATCACAAAATGCACCACGAAGCTCCGGCGTGCCGTCATTGGGCGGATAGGAATTGAACCCAGCAGACTCGCGGGCAATCACGTCCGTTACAAAAGATGGAAACGCGTGTTTCGGTTCACCGATGGTCATCTGAATGACCGGCCCGCCGGGTTCGTGCACGTCCAGCAGGTCGCGCAGACGCGGGAACGCATAAGCCGGAAGGTTCGAAAACCGCTCGGGGAACATATAAACGCCTCATCGTGCGGGATCATGAACGCCCCGCTTCGATTTCAAACTAACAGAGCGCATCGCGCTGCGTCCAGAACAAGGTACCGTTTGAGGCAAGATTGTGGCTTTTCGGACAGGGTACGAAAAACCGCAAAAAATCAAAGGTCGTGATGGACGAAAAACCGGTTGCCACGCAGGTCTTCGAACGTGAATTGGCGCATGCCCCACGGTTTGTTTTCAAGGGGTTCCGTGATGTTCGCGCCCCTTTCGCGCAAATCGTCATGGATCGCGTCCACATCCGGCGAAAACATCCAGAACGTGGCGGGGTGAAACGGCGCATCAGTTTCGCGAAAGAAGATCGCACAGGGTCCGCGCGATACGGCCCCAATCCGACCTTCTTCATTGTGCCATGCGATCTCAAATCCGAGAGTGTCGCGATAATAAATCTGCGCCTCGATAACGCTTGGGACGGGCAGTTCCGGGGTGGGTTGTGCAATCTTCATAGGTTATCCTTTCATAACAGCCTCTGCCGCAGCGCCCAAACGGAGCATACGCGCCTCATGTCCCGGGGCGCACATCACTTGCAAGCCGACGCTTGGTACCGATGTGGGCAGGCTTAGTCCGCACAGCCCCATAAGGTTGCCAATCCGCGTATTGCGCAAAGCGAGCAGATTTTCGGTTTTGTAGTAGTCATCTTCGGAATTCAGCCGATCGAGATCGGGCGGCAAATTGGGCGCCGTTGGAATCAGAACCGCATCAAAACGCGACGCCGCCGCATCATAAGCTGCCCGGATCGCCTCAAGTCGCGCCCAACCAGCCACATAATCCGGGCCAGACACCGAATTCCCAAGCCGGAAGCGTTCCAGAATTTCGCTGTACATCTTGTCGGGTGCGGCCTCGATCACATCACGCCACAAGCCATAGGCTTCGGCAGTGTAAAGCGTGCCACCGAAACTCAAGGCATCCTCAACTCCGGGAACGGAGAACGACTCGAAACTCGCGCCAGCAGACTTGAGACGTGTCACAGCATCGTTGAACCCGTCTTGCACCGGGCCGCGCAGATCATCCATCGCGACCGTGTCCAGCAGCCCAAAACGCACGCCAGACAAGGACGCACCGCGCAAATCGGGCGCCGCGCCGCCTTCCAGAGCACCCAGCAACAACGCGGCGTCTTCAACCGACCGGCACAAAGGACCAATGGTATCGAATTTCAGACAAAGAGGCACAACGCCTTCTAATGACAAACGCCCATGGGTGGTTTTCAGCCCCACAAGATCGTTCCATGCCGAGGGAACGCGGACCGATCCACCCGTGTCCGACCCGATCCCGGCGGGCGCGAGGTCAAAGGCCACAGAGGCCGCAGCCCCCGAGGACGATCCACCCGGAACTGCGTCCGGATTATTCTTATTGGGCGGCGTCGCGGTCATAGGGTTGTGCCCCAACCCGGAAAACGCGAGCTCGGACATGTGAGTTTTACCCAAGCAAACAAGGCCCATCGCTGTGGCGTTGCGCAAAACCAGTGCATCTGTGTCGGGCACACGCCCTTCCAGCAACATCGTGCCCGCTTCGGTCACGTCGCCCGCCGTGTCGAACAAGTCCTTCCACGAGATCGGCACCCCATCCAGCACGGACAGACGCGTTCCTGCCTTTGCCCGATCAGCGGCGGCTTTGGCCTCTGCCATGGCACGGTCCCGCGTCGTGCGGGCATAGATGCGCGGGCCAATCGGGTGCGCCTCAATCGCGTCCAGAAACCGCGTTGCCAAGGCCACCGGATCAATCGTCCCGGCCCCAATACCACGTCCCAGTTCGGCGGCCGTCATGCTGAGCCATGTGTCCATTTGGGTCTCCCTCTTGTTGCACAAAGCGTAGCGACCCATTGGCTCATGGACAATCCCGCGCGGCTGCCCATATCTGACAGTATGGAAAGCGATATTGTCATTACAGGCGGCGGACTTGCGGGAACATCCCTCGCGCTGGCGCTCGCGCAAGGCGGGCACAGTGTCACTCTGATTGATGCCATCAAAGGGTCCGTGCGCAAGAACGCAGCATTTGACGGGCGGTCCTATGCGATTGCGCTGGCCTCACAACGGTTTTTGAACGCTATCGGCCTTTGGGACAAGCTGGCCGACAACGCACAGCCTATGCTGGAGATCAAGGTTACCGACGGACGCGCGGGCGAAGGCCCCTCTCCCTTTTTCCTGCATTTTGATCATGCCGAGATCGAAGAAGGCCCCATGGGCTACATGGTCGAAGACCGTCACCTGCGCCGCGCCCTGATAGAGGCCGTCGCAGCAACTGATCGCATCACACATATTGATGGCGACCTTGTGGTGTCTCAGACGGTGGACCGTGGACATGTCACGGTCGATCTGTCCTCTGGCACATCAGTCACCGGTCAATTGCTGATCGGTGCGGACGGACGGCGCAGCGGCACTGCGAAACGCGCTGGGATCAAACGCACCGAATGGGGGTACGACCAAACCGCTCTGGTCTGCGCCATCGCACATGAAAAGCCCCACAACGGGATTGCGCATCAATTCTTCATGCCGCCGGGTCCGTTGGCCATTCTGCCCTTGCAAGGCAATCGCAGTTCCATCGTGTGGTCCGAAACCACCAAAGATGCCGAGCGTATTCATGGTCTGTCTGACGCCGATTACCTCGACCACCTGCGCCCGCGCTTCGGTAGCTTCCTGGGTGAGATTTCATTGGCCGGGAAACGCTATACCTATCCCCTGAACCTGAGCCTCGCCCAGAGTTTCATCGCCGAGCGCGTCGCCTTGGTCGCGGATGCCGCCCACGGAGTGCATCCCATCGCGGGGCAAGGTCTGAACGCGGGCCTGCGTGACATCGCGGCTCTGGCCGAGACCATCACCGACGCTCGTCGTCGAGGGGAAGACTTCGGATCACAGACCGTACTGGAGACGTATCAGCGCTGGCGCCGCTTCGACACGGCAACACTGGCCATTGCGACAGACGGGTTTAACCGATTGTTTTCAAACGACAACCCGTTGCTCCGTGTCGCTCGTGATATTGGGATGGGGACTATTCAATCGATCCCTGCGTTGCGCCGTGGCTTCATCCGTGAAGCCGCCGGTTTGACCGGTGATCTGCCGCGTCTGATGCAAGGTCAGCCGCTTTAGTCGAGCGTGCGTGCCTCGTCTTCGAGCATGATCGGGATCCCGTTGCGGATCGGAAAGGCCAAATTCGCCGACTTGGACACCAGCTCCTGATTGTTCGCGTCGTATTCCAACGTTGCGCCCGTGCGCGGGCACACCAGCGCCTCCAGCATCCGGCGATCAAATTCGACTTCACTCGTCATTGCAGCAACTTATCGCTTTCTCCACCTCTCAGGGCGAATTCGATCAGGGTCACCAGAGTTTCCCGTCGTGTGGACAGCGATGGTGCCTCCAACAACGCTTGTTTATCCTCTGGCTCGAAATCCAGCATCATCGACAACGAGTTGATTAGCAACTCATCCTCGGCCTCTTTCAGTGTTTCCCAGTCTGCAGACAGCGACCGCGACTCGAAGTACCGCCCAAGCGTGTCCATAAAGGCCGTCCGGTCAAAGTCATTGTCCGTTTCACTTTTCGCCAGATCCTGCGCAAATCCATCCCAGGACACATTGCAGCGACGATAAGGCGTGAAACCTTCGACCTCTGATACAACCCGAAACCGGGATATTCCGGTCAATGTGATCAGGTACCGCCCGTCTTCAGTTTCAGAAAACTGCGTCACGCGTCCTACGCATCCGATCGTTTGCAAACCTGTGCCTTCGCGGCCCGGGACTTCATTCGGTTGCACCATCCCGATCAAACGCCCCGGCGTTTTCAGCGCATCTTCGAACATCTGTAGATAGCGTGGTTCAAATAAATGCAGGGGGAGCCGGGCGCGCGGTAGCAATAATGCGCCGGGCAGCGGGAAAACAGGAACTGTGTCGGGCAGGTCGCCAGATATCATCATGTAATCGTACCTAGCCCCAGCGCGGGATCAGGCAAATATCATGGACGACAATTTTCTGCGCCCGTTCAACACCAGCGGATCTTCGGGCTTCAGCGCATCAAACATAGTGAACAACTGCGCCTTCGCCGCACCATCGTTCCATTCGCGATCACGACGGAACAATTCCAGCAAATGGTCAATCGCGGCCTCTCCATCGCCTTGTGCGTACAGCGCTTGAGCAAGGTCATAGCGCGCTTGGTGATCGTCCGGATTAGCGTCCACTGCGGCCGAAAGCTCTGCCGTTGGGCCCGTATTCGCAGCTTGTTTGGCAAGCTCCAACTGCGCATGCGCCGCTTCGAGTTCCGGCGCGCTGGAAATTTCTGCCGGAGCACCGTTCAGGATCGCTTCTGCCTGATCAAGGTCTTCCATTGCGATATGTGCGCGCACCATCCCGCCATAGGCGGTGGCGTTGTTGGGGTCTTCGCCCAAAATCGCCGCAAATGTCTGTGCTGCATCCACCGCGGCACCGTCTTCCAGCATCTCTTCTGCTGCGGCCACCGCTTCGGCCAGTGAATCGCCAGGAGCTTCACCACCAGCGGCTTTCACCACGCGGTCGATAAACGCTTTGATCTCACTTTGCGGCACAGCGCCCTGAAACCCATCAATCGGTTGCCCTTTGAAGAAGGCATAAACCGTCGGGATCGACTGGATCTGCAACTGGCCTGCGATGCCTTGTGCTTCATCCACGTTGACCTTGACCATCTTCACCGCGCCCTTGGCAGCGCGCACAGCGTCTTCCAACTGAGGCCCCAGTGTTTTGCACGGTCCGCACCATGGCGCCCAGAAGTCGACCACGATGGGAGTCGTCATGGACTCATCCACCACGTCCTGCATGAACGTCGCCTCAGAGCTGTCTTTGATCAGATCGGCGTCCCCGGCTCCGCCACCCATTCCAAGATTGAGATCAACCATCACGGTCCCTCCAGATGCGATCACTGTGTCGCGCCTGTATATGGACCTTTGAATGCGGGCTGCCAAGCCCCCTGCGTGTCACGCGCGCGAACAGATGGTCACACATCGAAAGTCGCAAAAACCGGTGCGTGATCGGATGGCTTTTCCCACCCCCTTGCCTCTCTCATGATCCGGCTGGAATGGGCCGCTCCTGCGATATCGGGTGTTGCCCAAACGTGATCCAGCCGCCGCCCCTTGTCCGCCGCATCCCAATCCTTGGCCCGATAAGACCACCAGGAATACAGCTGCCCGTCTGGAATATCCTGTCGCGTCACATCGACCCAATTTCCGGCGTCCTGAGTCTGCGCCAAATGCTCTACCTCGATGGGTGTGTGGCTGACAACTTTCAACAGTTGCTTATGACTCCAGACGTCGTCTTCTCTGGGTGCGATGTTCAAATCACCCACCAGAATGGACTTCTTCGGCTTGTCGCTGTGAAACGCATCCCGCATCTCGGTCAGATAATCCAGCTTTTGCCCGAACTTCTCGTTCTTGTCGCGATCAGCAACATCTCCGCCTGCCGGAACATAGAAGTTGTGAATGGTCACGCCGTTTTCCAACCGACCCGCAATATGCCTTGCGTGACCAAGTGCTGCGAAGTCTTCCGCACCGGCTTCCTCAATCGGCAGCTTGGACAGGATAGCGACACCGTTGTATCCCTTCTGCCCTCTAGCCACCATGTACTGGTATCCAAGGGATGCAAACCCCTCCATCGGGATCTTGTCCACCGGGCTTTTGCACTCCTGCAGACACAACACATCGGGGGCTTCCTCGCCCAGCAGCTTTTCCACCAACCCCGCGCGCAGCCGCACTGAATTGATGTTCCATGTCGCAAGCGTAAACGGCATCTCACCCTCCGTGATTTTCGGGGACCCTAGGGCCGCCCGTCTGCAAGGGCAAGCCGCCTCTCTGTGCTTCATCTGTCCAGAAATACCCGGCCTTATGTATCAAACGCACCAAACATAACACGCGGGTTTCCTGTAGTGAATCCCTATGCAGGACAAATCCATAGACAGGGCATTG
>CAZDXI010000111.1:0-519 GCA_964509095.1 uncultured Rhodobacterales bacterium | reverse complement strand
ACGGGCAAGCCGCCTCTCTGTGCTTCATCTGTCCAGAAATACCTCGGGGGAGTCGCTTTCGCGACGGGGGCAGCGCCCCCTAAAACATGGCGTCGCGCACCGCGCGTCTGTTTGCTTAGACCCCGCACAAAAAAAGGCCGGACACAAGGTCCGGCCAGTTCCAACAGGGAGGTTGCAAGCCATTACCCGGGCTTGCGGCGGGAACAGTTTAAATGTGACAGGCCTTCAAAACCGCAGCCTTGATCCATATCAAATACTCTTCACACCGCTAATCTGTAACCACCAGATTCGGTGACAAGAAGGCGCGCATTGGACGGTTCTGGTTCTATTTTTTGACGCAACCGATAAATGTGCGTTTCCAGCGTGTGCGTCGTCACACCCGCATTATAGCCCCAAACCTCGTGCAGCAGCACATCGCGGGCCACAACGCCTTCGCTTGAACGATATAGATATTTCAGAATATTCGTTTCTTTTTCCGTCAGCCGAATTTTACGATCATCTTCGGTCACAAGCATCTTC
>CAZDXI010000110.1:5570-9444 GCA_964509095.1 uncultured Rhodobacterales bacterium | reverse complement strand
GGTTCAAACTGCCCCATCGCGACATGGGGCCTCGTGCGAACTACTATGGCCCCGACGTTCCGGGCGAAGACCTGATCTGGCAAGACCCGATCCCAGCAGGCTCCACATCCTATGACGTAGCGGCTGTGAAAGCGAAGATCGAAGCAAGCGGTCTATCCGCCGCCGAGATGATCGCAACAGCCTGGGACAGCGCGCGGACTTTCCGTGGCTCTGACAAGCGCGGTGGGGCCAATGGTGCCCGCATCCGTCTGGCCCCGCAAAAGGACTGGGCCGGGAACGAGCCGGAGCGTCTGGCCAAAGTTCTAGGCATTCTGGAGCCCATCGCTGCGGAAACCGGCGCATCAGTGGCAGATGTAATCGTGCTGGCTGGCAATGTTGGTCTGGAACAGGCGATCAAAGCCGCGGGCCACGGAATTGACGTACCCTTCACGCCGGGTCGTGGTGATGCGTCTGCCGAACAGACCGATGCGGACAGCTTTGAAGTGCTTGAGCCCCTCGCCTGCGGGTTCCGCAATTGGCAGAAAGAAGAGTACGCTGTTTCACCAGAAGAACTGATGCTCGACAAAGCGCAGCTTCTGGGTCTGACCGCTGCGGAGATGACCGTTTTGATCGGTGGTATGCGGGTGCTGGGCGCCAACCATGGCGGGGCCAAGCACGGTGTCTTCACGGATCGTGAAGGCCAATTGACGAACGACTTCTTTGTCAACCTGACCGACATGGCCAACAGGTGGTAACCCGTCGATGGCGGCACCTACGAAATTCGCGACCGCACCAGCGGTGCTGTGAAGTGGACGGCCACGAGTGCGGATCTCGTGTTCGGCTCAAACTCGATCCTTCGGGCCTATGCGGAAGTCTACGCGCAGGACGACAACGGTTCGAAATTCGCACGCGATTTCGTTGCCGCCTGGACCAAGGTCATGAACGCAGATCGCTTCGACCTCGTCGCGTAAACACATAAGACCCGGGCGAGACAGATGCGCCCGGGTCTACTTCCGCGTGAACTCCCTGCGCTAAATAGTTAACAAGCCGACAAAATCCTGCTAAGCTATGCAGAATATTGCAGTGCTGCGTAGATTTAAGGCAGTGCTTGTTAACAAGGGGGATATGGAATGCCGACTGTTACGGACGGCGTCGCCGCACGCATTTTTGACGATCCGATTGCATTAGATGATCATTATTCTGTTGGGGAGGGAACTACTCTTACCCTCCCGGCCAGTTCGGGCCTTTTGGTCAATGACGGAGACCCCGCCGGTGGATCCGTAACTGTCAACCTCATCACAGACTCCGTGGACAACGGGACACTCAGCGTGTTTTCGGATGGGCGCGTGAATTACACCCCAGATGCAGGCTTTGTTGGGCTGGACAGCTTTGACTACCGCATTGTGGACAACGACGGGAACACTGCAACTGCAACGGCCTTCATAACAGTTTACGCAAATTCGGCACCGTTCGCCGTGGATGACGTTTTTGCGGTGCGTGAAGGTGAGACGCTTAACATCGCAGCGGCTGGAATCCTGGCGAACGACCTTGATACCGCCGGAGAAGCGCTGACTGTCAGCCTGATCACAGATGGCGCGGACAATGGTAGCCTTGCTGTGTTTGCAGATGGTCGGGTCAATTACACGCCGAATGCGGGTTTCAGCGGAACGGATAGCTTCACTTACCGCATTACGGATTCATCGGGTGAACGCGCAGACGCGACGGCCTCTATCACAGTTGTGGAAAATCCGGGCCCGTTTGCTGGTGACGACTTTTATTCTGTGCAGCGCAACACGACTTTCACGCTCGCGGCGGATGGCATTCTTGCCAACGACATTGATCCGGATGGCAGTACGCTGACCGTTTCGTTGATCACTGATGGTGTGGACAACGGTTCTTTGTCGGTTTTTGGCTCCGGCAATTTGATCTACACGCCGGATGCCGGGTTCACGGGACTGGATCAATTCACTTACCGGATGCGCGACGACTTTGGAAACATCGCGCAGGCGACAGTCACCTTCAACGTGGTGGCTGACTTGCCGCCGATTGCGACTGACGATGTGATTACGCTGCGCGAAGGCGATGACCTGAACCTGCTTGCGCCCGGTATTCTGACCAATGATCTGGACCCGGAAGGTGGTGCTTTAGAGGTCGTGCTGATCACCGACGGCGTTGATGACGGCACGTTATCCGTTTTCGGTGACGGACGCGTTGTTTACACACCCGATTTCACCTTCGTCGGAACCGACAGCTTCACCTATCGCATTCGCGATGATCAGGGTAATTCGGACGAAGCGACGGCGAGCTTGATTGTCGTTCCGAACTTGCCTCCGGTGGCACTGGATGATGCTTATTCAGTGTCGTCTTTCGGGTCCTTGAGCATTGATGCATCCAACGGAGTTCTGGCCAACGATGTAGACCCGGATGGCGGCGCGCTGACTGTGTCATTGATCACGGACGGCGTCGACAATGGGACGCTTGCCGTATTCGCCAACGGAAACTTCACGTACACGCCAACAGCCGGATTTGCTGGAACGGACAGCTTCACCTATCGGATCCGCGACTCCGACGGAAACATCGACACTGCGACTGTCTCGATTTCGGTCTATTTCCCGTTCTTCCTCACAGCACCTTTCGCTTTGGACGACAACTATGCCGTCAGTGAGAACGACTCCCTGTCCATCAGTGCGGCAGACGGAGTTTTGTCCAATGATGTGGATCCACAGGGCGATGACCTGACGGTTAATCTGATTCTGGATGGCGTCGACAACGGAACATTGGCCGTGTTTGGCGATGGGCGGTTTGAATACACCCCAGACTCTGGTTTCTTTGGCACAGACAGCTTTACCTACCGCGTCAGCGATCCGGATGGGAACAACACGGACGCAACTGTGACGCTGGAAGTCTTGGAAAACCTCGACCCCGTTGCCGGTGCCGACAGTTATGCCGTGCTACGAGGGACGACACTTACGATCGCAGAGGAAGATGGCCTTCTGGTCAACGACCTTGATCCTGAAGGTACCGATCTGACGGTCAGTTTGATCACAGATGGCGTCGACAACGGAACGCTCGCCGTCTTTGGCGGCGGTAATTTCACATACACACCAGATGCAAACTTTGTCGGGACGGACAGTTTTTCCTATCGGGTGCGGGACGAACACAATCAATTCACCACACAGACAGTGACGCTGAACGTTGTCGCACCGCCAGACCCCATCGCCACGCAAGACGAGTATACTGTTTTGCAAGGTCGAGACTTGTCAGTGGCCGCGGCGGAAGGGGTTTTGTTCAATGACCTCAGCCTTGATGGATCAAATCTCAACGTCGTCCTCATAACTGATGGCGTGGACAATGGCACCCTGTCCGTCTTTGGTGACGGGCGCTTCAACTACACGCCTGACACCGGTTTCACAGGCACGGACAGTTTTGCCTACCGAGTGCGGTCAGACAATGGTGGCGTTGCAACGGGAACGGTTGATCTGAACGTGGTCGAAGACCCCGCACCGGTCGCAAGTGATGACATCTACTCAGTGATCGCTGGTGGCAGTTTGAATATCGCAGCACCCGATGGCGTTCTGGCCAATGACATTGATCCGGCCGGGGATGCGCTCAGCGTGACGGTGATCACGGACGGCGCAGACAACGGCACGTTGGCTGTGTTCGCAGACGGTCGGTTCAATTACACGCCAGATGCGGGCTTCTCGGGCACAGATATGTTTACCTACCGCGTCACAGATGCGTTCGGGATCTCGTCAACAGCAGATGTGACGATCAATGTCATCCCGCCCGCTGATCCGATTGCTTTGGACGATGCGTATTTCACAACCACCGGCGCCACTTTGAACATTCCGGCTTTGACGGGTGTTCTGGCCAATGATGTGTCCCCTGATGGCGC
>CAZDXI010000110.1:0-5470 GCA_964509095.1 uncultured Rhodobacterales bacterium | reverse complement strand
CAGGTGGTGATCGATGTTCTTGCCAACGACATCGATCCCAATGGCGATGCTATGTTCCCAGCAAGCTTGTCTGATCCGGCGAACGGGTCCGTTTTTGCAAGCTTTGGCGTACTGATTTACACGCCCGATCCTGGTTTCGTCGGAGTAGATACCTTCACTTACCGCGCGTTTGACGTCGGAGGGCTTAGCACCGAAGGCACCGTCACCGTGACGGTGAACCCAGTCGTATTGCCGGATGTGAACTATGATCTGTCTGCGGTCGCATCAGTTGCGGAAGGCGACGCCGGTTCACAACCCTTGATCGTTTCGTTGACGCGGGATGATGCCTCGAACGCGGCCACTGTGGAACTGGGCTACAGCGGCGATGCCACGTTGGGTGTGGACTATACAACCGATGCTGCGACGAGTGTGTCGTTCGCCATTGGCGAGACCTCAAAAGACATCACCCTGTCCGTTCTTGGAGATACGGATGTGGAACCGGATGAAGATATCACTGTGACGATCACAGATGTCGTCAGCCCTCGCACCTTCGTCGGTGACGCGGCGACGATCACGATCCTGAATGACGATGTTGTGACCCCGCCGCCAACCTTGAATGAGATTATTGACGGCGATGGCTCAGGCGTTTTGATCGGCACAGCCGGGCGCGACAGCCTTCAGTCCAATGCGGGCAACTATGATCGCATGACCGGCGGTGCCGGAGAGGATGAGTTCGAATTCGGTCTGGAAACCATGAACGGCGTGCGCGAGCGGGATGTGATCACCGACTACGAAGTCGGTCTCGATGTCATCCGGCTGGTGGAAGGTGCACAAGTGCTGTCGCTTACCGATATCAGCAGCGGCGTTCTAGTGACCTTCGCCGGGGATGGCGACCGCGCCTATGTTCGTGGCGATGGAGTAACCTCCGCCAATCTGGTCATTCTGAATGAAGACGATCTGATCCTGATTTAACGGCGGTTCTGGCGGGCCCGCAGTCCCGCCAAGACTCCAATTCCCGCCAACGTCAGCGGCAAACCTGCAGGCAATGGGATCGGCGTGCCGACTTTGGATACGTTGACAGTCGCGCCATAGAGCCCGCCATCGACAAGCGCATCAAATGGGTTCAGCCCAAGCGGGCTGTCAAAGGTAATCAGCGCCAGAACGGACGATCCGAACAGCCCCGCCCCGCTGCCGGTCAGATTGTTGAACTGCAGCTCAATTGCGTCCTCGACAAAGCCGATGGCGAACAACTCACCCACCAGCACCTGTCCTGTGTCGTCAGAAACATCTAGGAAGCCGCCGAATGCGAAATCGGTGCTGTCACTTGGATCAGCCAAATTGAACCCAGCCGCGAACTCAACAGTCCCCAGCCCGGAAAGAGCAATCCCATCCACCGCATCAATCGCCGCAGGTAACGCGAAAATCTCTCCGTCCGGTGCAAAATCGATGAACTCGACGACCGCTGCGCCAGTTTCAACACTGGGCGCTTTCGTCGTCAGACCAAGTGACGCAGCAGACCCTGCCACTGCCGTGCACATCCCGAAAGCCAAACTGGCCGCAAATACCGCGTGTTTCATATCCCCACCTTGTCCCGGGCGTCATGTTTCACGCTAACGCGCTGACGCCCGTAAAATACCTTAACGATGATCAAGCTTACCCGCGAAGCAGCACAAGGTCGAGTTTTCCCGAGCTTACAGGTTTCTTTGTTTCTATATGGGAGACAATACCGTCCTACAGCCGCGAATTGCCTTCGGAATCAAGCGCGTCCGGCCCATAGGCGATCCATTGCAGTTTTCAGAAACTGTTGCTCTGTTCGGTTGTCTGTCAGTTCAATCGCGCGTGTATAGTGTGCTTTGGCCTCTGTTTTCTGCCCGTTCCGTGCCAGCAAATCCGCTTTTGCGGCGTGAAAGTGCGGATAGGTCTCCAACTCGGCGCCGTGCTCGATTTCGTTCAGGATCTTCAACGCATGTGGAACCGATACGGCATAAGACAGCGCCACCGCTTGATTGACCCGCACAACCGGAGTTGGTTGGAGCGCATAAAGCAAATCATAAAGCGCGGAGATTTCATGCCAGTCCGTTTCTGCCCAGCTTGAGCTTTGCGCATGAACCGCACTTATTGCCGCCTGCAATTGGTAAGGGCCAAGTGCATCCAATGGCAAAACCCGTTCCAGAATGGCGACACCTTCAAGGATGTTGTCCTGTTTCCACCGTGCACGGTTTTGGTGTTCAAGCGCGATCATCTCACCGTCCGGATCAGTGCGGGCCGCGCGGCGTGAGTCATGCAACAGCATCAGCGCCAAAAGCCCCGCGACCTCGCAGTTATCTGGCATCAACGCGTTGACAATCCGTGTTAATCGGATCGCCTCGGCACTCAAATCTGCGCGCACGAGATCTTTTCCGTTGGAAGCCGCATACCCTTCGTTGAAAATCAGATACAATACGCTTGCAACCGCGGCTGTGCGTTCAGGCAAGTCTTGCGGCTCTGGTACTTTGTAGGGGATACCCGTCGCCGCGATCTTTTTCTTGGCGCGGGTGATCCGTTGCTGCATTGCCTCCGGCTTGTCCAGAAAAGCACTGGCGATTTCCTGCGTTGTCAGCCCGCCCAATGTCCGTAACGTCAGCGCCACCCGGCTCTTGGTTTCAAGAGCAGGATGGCAACAGGTAAAGATCATTTCCAGCCGCTTGTCCGGGATCATGTCGTCCCCGTCATGTTCAAGGTCTTGGTTTTCGAGCTCGATCAGGTAAGCAATATCAGCTTGTTTGGACTTGAAGTTCTGATCCCGTCGCAACCGATCCAATGCCTTGCGGCGCGCCACTGTTATCAGCCAGGCCGCAGGCGCGCGGGGCAACCCGTTGCGGCTCCAGTGTGACATTGCTGACAGTACCGCATCTTGCAGGCAGTCTTCGGCGAGCTGAAAGTTGTTCAGTGTTGCCACCAGTGATGCCAGAATGCGCCCCCATTCCTCGCGAACGGTCCGTTCAATCGCCTGTTCGACAGAGACTGGGGGCAACATAGCTGGCTCACCAAAGCGGCAATGGCATCAATCGTCCCAGACGATAATCGGACGCACTTCGATGCGACCATGTTCTGCCGTTGGGATCATCGCGGCATACTGCAGCGCTTCGTCCAGATCGTTGCAATCCAACAGGTAGTACCCACCCAACTGCTCCTTGGTTTCGGCAAACGGGCCATCGATTGTCTCTGTCTTGCCGTTGCGGACGGAAACGGTCGTCGCCGTTTCCACACCCTGTAAGGCATCACCCGACACGAACTTGCCGTCATCCTGCACCTTTTTGGTGAAGTCTTGGTAGCCTTGCATGAAGGCGCCAAATTCGGCTGTTCCCGGCTGCGGTCCGGAATTCGGGGCGGAGTAGATCAGACAAATGAATTGCATTGGTTTTCCTTCCATAGTGTCAGAAGCATTGTGCTTCAGTACTCACTAGACGAACGGCTTTTGCCAAAACCGACACTCGCGATGAAAAAAGTTAAACATTTTTCCAGAAGCGGTCAAAACACTGGGTTTCCGCCCAAGCTCGAGTTGTCAGATCCAGCGAAAAGCCGTTGATCAAAAGGCGGCCCAAATCTGGGGAATGGAGCACTGACCAAAGTCACTCGATTGCCGGGGCGCCGTGCTCGGTCATCAAACGCGCAAGCCCGGCCCGACTGTCCACACCCATCTTTTTATAGATCGATTGCGTTTGGTTGCGGATTGTCGACGGAGATACCCCAAGCTGACGGGCGACAAGTTTGTGGGTCTTTCCCGTAGTCAACGCTTGGGCAACTTCGCGTTCGCGAGGCGTCAAAAGGTCGATCTTTGCCAGTGGGCGCAAAGACAAACAGTGCCAATCCATTCCATCCGGGTTTTCCGCCGGTTTACATGTGATGATCAGATCTTCGCCCGGCAGGAGGTGCTCGCCCGGTGCGTGCACGAAGTCCATCAACAAACGTGGCAGTCTGTCCTGATCGCTACGCGACCAAAGGTGGCCGAAGCGGTCTCTCATGTCGGCAAGCCCTACGACGACGTTGCCAAGCCGGCTGATATAGGCAGATGTTGCCGCTCCGGGACTGGCCTTCAGTTCGAGTTTGGCCGCGTTATGCGCCGCAACGGAGATATTGTTCACAGCGCATTGCAAGAATTCGCGTTCGGACGGATCCCAGGACTTGGCAGTTTCTCCACCCCGATAGGCAGACAGATAAAATGACGTTGTCCGATCAGGCCGCATACACATCGCCGTTGCCATCTTTTTCAGACCATACGTATCAGACAGGAACTCCATTCCATCAGTCTGTGCATTCCCATAGCGGTCGTAGGTTGGCACCATGGATGGGTCATCAAGGAATTGCTCAACCAACAGATCCTGATCTGCCATCCCCGTCCACGTCGCAAAATAGGTATGAGGCAGGTTCATGGTGTTGCTAGTGTGAATGATGGTTTCGCGCGGGTCGAGTTGCGCCCACCCATACCAAGCACTGTCAAATCCAAGAATATCTGCAAGTTCAGACACGGCATCTGCGACCAGAGAAGACGCGTCCCGATGGGTCGCCCTATCCTGAAGCTTCAGAAAGAACTCTGACAGTTCACTGACGCGCGTGTACACTGCACCCCCTTTAGCCAAAACTGGCTATCTCCAGTGCTTCTCCGCTCCAGTATAGGCAGAACCGGGCAACGCGCCATCTTTTTGAAATGCGTCCAACAGATTGCGCATGACCGTTCCAACGTTGTTTTCGCCACCAAAGCACGGCAAAGCCTGACTCCACGCGATGGACCCCGCCGCAAAGACAGCCCCATTATTGGGGGTCGTGAAATAGATCATGTCGCCGCGCACTTGTGGGTCCTGACTCCCGCCGCGACCGGGAAAGGCGTAAGTGATTTCTTCTGAAACAAGAGGGTAGTTATCCGTGTGATTGATGGAGGCTGCGAGCAACAACGTGTGAGGAGGTGTGCCCAGAGCGAGGTCGTAGCGATCCAGTTCGACCCCTGCCGCACCGCCCAGTGCGAGGCCAAAGTCACCGATCAGTTCTTCGTCACCAATGCCATCAAAGATCCAGGCGACGCGCTTGTGGAAACTGTCGGGCATACGCTCAAACGGTTCAGAGCGGTCCATGCCTTCGGTTGTGAACCCAAGCCCCACAAGTTTTTGCGGCGCTCTTCCACGGTTCCGCCAAAGCCCTGACCTTTCACCTGAACTGGCCAGATACCCTTCTCCCGGTTCGGCCTGCCAGGCGCGCGATCCACTGTCGAGCTTTCTTACCTCGATACAAGCGGGATCATCGGGACAAGCCGCTGTGACCCAGTAATAGCCATTGCCGCCCAAATACATCACCCGCCCACCATCGCAGAGATATTGCTCAGTCGCATCCAGCATACCTTCGGAATAGTATTCCGGGTGAGAGACGTTGATGACCGAATTGTAAGGCGAGAGCGCATCGACGCCTTCGCGGTCGAGGTCATGGACCGTGATCAGGTCGTAGTCATATCCCGCGTGCA
>CAZDXI010000109.1:0-9501 GCA_964509095.1 uncultured Rhodobacterales bacterium | reverse complement strand
GGCGGTGCGTTTTCCGGCAAAGACCCGACCAAGGTGGACCGCTCTGCGGCCTATGTGGCGCGGTATCTGGCAAAGAACGTGGTCGCCGCTGGTCTGGCAGAGAAATGCACGATCCAGCTGTCCTATGCGATTGGTGTGGCCAAGCCGCTGTCCATCTATTGCGACACGTTCGGGACGTCCGAAGTTGCGCCGGCCGCGATTGAAGCCGCCATCGACTCTGTCATGGACCTCACGCCGCGCGGCATCCGCACGCATCTGGGCATGAACAAGCCAATCTACCAGCGCACCGCTGCATATGGCCACTTTGGCCGTGCGCCGGAAGCCGACGGTGGCTTCTCTTGGGAGCGCACAGATTTGGCAGACAAGCTGAAAGCTGCAATCTGATCCGAATCTAGTTCAGGATTAACTAGAGACAGGGCCTTCGGGCCCTGTTTTTTTTTGTCGACTCAAAGCAGGTTCCTGCGCGTTTCAGAAGTGCTAACAGCAAGGATTTGCTACCATTTCACCGGAATAGAAACCGATTTCACGAATTTGGGCTGATTGTCCGGAAATTCGAAACAAACGCAGTCTTCGCGCAATCGCTAAAGATGAAAAGCATGCGGTCCTCTTGTGTGGCACGGCGGTGTCCCATACCATTGCCGCACACGTGGGGTGTAGGAATGTTTAAAATGAAAAAGCTATTTGCCGGTCTCGCGATCGGCTTGTTGAGCGCGGTATCCGCCGGAGCCGCGACTTTGGAAAACGGGTCCTTGACCGGGCCCATCGCAAACGGCGCAGTGCCATCGGGATGGACAATCCTTGCGGGCAATCCGGATACAATGGATGAGAACAACAACGTCGGCACGACGGGCGTACCGTTCTTTTCGACGCCGTCTGGTCCATCGCCCGATGGTGGGACTTGGGTCGGCCTGGGACAAGACGCGTCTATCCCATTCGAAGAGCGTTTCGGACAGACCGTCACGGATTTCGTCGTGGGGCAATCCTATAGCTTGTCGTGGTATGGCGGGAACTTTGGTGGCGATCTAAGGTCACTCGGCAGCACTTGCTTTTGCGAAACCAACGCGATTTTTGCATCCTTGGACGGAACTGTGATTGGTATGGGCGCTGATCTAGTCAGCGGTCCAGAGTGGACGCAGCAATCCCTGACGTTCACGGCAACCAGCACCACGCATATGCTGGGGTTTGGTCTGACCGGTGCGGGCCCGTCTTATGTCTCGATTGACGGAATTGCGTTGAACGTTGCTGCTATTCCTCTGCCTGCCGGGCTTGCTTTGCTGCTCACGGGTGTGGCCGGGTTTGGCGTGATGCGGCGCAGGTCCCAACGCTAGAGTACGGATGCAAATTTAATCAAAAAGCCGCGAGTCTTCGCGGCTTTTTTTGTAGCTGACACCGATAATTAAGGATCCTGTGTCAGAGTGCCCTCAGCGGAACTAAAGTGTTTGTTGCGGGGTGCAGAATGTCATCGGTGTCACTGGTCAAGCTCTGGCTCACAGGGGTTTGGATCGTCATGGTTCACATCTTTGCGGTTGCCGTTTTAATCCTGTGGGGGATGCAGGCCGCTGCGATCAGTTATGGCTTTCAGTTCGATGCTTCCGCGGTTTTGCAACACTTGATCCTGTCGTTCACGTTCCTCGTGTTTTTTCCGGGCCAGACGTTTTGGTCCTATCGCGTCACGACAGAGGATGGGCACAGCCTGTTGATTGTTGGGACAGATCGGGAAGCTTGCGAACAACTTGACGATTAGATTGCGCAGTACAGCGTGGCACAGAGTTGATCCAAAGACTGTTTCGTTCCCCGGCTTACAGGCGCGAACTTGCATCCAAGCGCTGTCAACGGAACCACACCCGCATTCGTGATTGTACACACAGAAACGGTTGAGGCTGACGAGCAGGCTCGCTAAAGCCAGCCGCATGACGACACCGATCCGACCTCATCGCAATTTCTATGGCCGCCGTAAGGGGAAACACCTGAAGGCGAGCCAGGAACGCTATGTCGAAGAAGATCTCGCCGCACTCAGCCCTGGCCCTGTTGGCTGGGATGAGAACCCCGACCGCACGCCACTTGATCTCGACACGATGTTTGGCGGCAAGCCCGTCTGGCTTGAAATCGGGTTTGGTGGTGGGGAGCATCTGGTGAATCAGGCTGCCAGCAACCCCGATGTGGGCATCATCGGTTGTGAACCCTACATCAACGGCGTCGCGATGCTGTTGGGTAAAATTCGAAAGGCCAATGTCGACAATCTTCGCGTGTTTCCCGGAGACGCGCGCGACTTGTTTGACGTCCTTCCGGATGCGAGCATTTCCAAGGCGTTCCTTCTGTACCCCGACCCATGGCCCAAAGCGCGTCATCACCGTCGCCGCTTTGTGACGCCCGAACATCTTGAGCCTTTGGCGCGCGTCATGGCCTCAGGCACCAAGTTGCGCGTAGCCACAGACATCGAAGACTATGTACGCCAAACGCTGGAAGAAGTGCCCCGTCACGGGTTCCATTGGTTGGCGGAACGCCCTTCTGATTGGCGCGAGCCGTGGTCTGATTGGGTATCCACAAGGTACGAACAAAAGGCCCTGCGCGAGGGGCGTTCGCCACACTACCTGACATTTCAAAAGCGATAGCCAACCGGGCGACATCGCGTTTACCCTTCCCGGTGCGGCTGCTAAAACGCCGGAGTCGCTTGAACTGAAAAGGAATCTGTCATGTCTGGCCATGGTGACCCGATCCCGATGACATCCGCCCCGTGCGAAGGACTGTCCGGCGTGGCCGAAGTTCCCGGCGACAAGTCGATTTCACACCGATCCCTGATCCTTGGCGCGCTGAGCGTCGGAGAAACGCGGGTGACAGGGCTGTTGGAAGGACAGGACGTGCTGGACACGGCATCCGCGATGCGTGCCTTCGGAGCGGACATCACGCGCGAACCCTCTGGAACGTGGAGCGTGCATGGCGTGGGCGTCGGTGGTTTCGCGGAACCGGAACAAGTGATCGACTGCGGCAATTCTGGAACCGGCGTTCGCCTGATCATGGGCGCAATGGCGACGTCCCCGATCAGCGCGACATTTACAGGTGATGCCAGCTTGAATTCCCGTCCTATGGCGCGCGTGACGGACCCGCTCGCCCTGTTCGGCACGCAGACCGTTGGACGCACGGGCGGCCGTTTGCCCATGACGCTTGTTGGTGCGGCGGACCCCGTTCCGGTCCGCTATACGGTGCCGGTCCCTTCGGCGCAGGTCAAATCTGCGGTGTTGCTGGCCGGATTGAACGCGCCCGGACAAACGGTTGTGATCGAACAAGAAGCCACACGCGATCATACGGAACGCATGCTGGCAGGCTTTGGCGCAACAATCTCAGAAGAAACAACACGCGAAGGTCGCGTTATCACCCTGACCGGGCAACCAGAATTGGTGGCGCAAACCATTGTGGTGCCGCGCGACCCAAGTTCCGCAGCCTTCCCGGTATGTGCGGCCTTGATCACTCCGGGATCGGACGTGTTGGTGCCGGGCATTGGACTGAACCCAACACGCGCCGGCCTTTACACCACGCTGCGCGAAATGGGGGCCGATCTCACCTATGAGAACGAGCGCGAAGAAGGTGGCGAACCTGTCGCGGATTTGCGCGCGCGGTTCTCTCCGGACATGAAAGGGATCGACGTCCCCCCCGAACGTGCGGCATCGATGATTGACGAATACCCGGTTCTGTCCGTGGTGGCCGCGAATGCAAGCGGCACGACCATGATGACAGGTGTCAAAGAATTGCGCGTCAAGGAATCCGACCGGATCGACGCAATGGCAACCGGTTTGCGTGCCAATGGCATCACCGTGGATGAGGGCGAGGATTGGTGGTCTGTCACCGGAAACGGACCGGGCAGTGTGGCTGGCGGTGAGACCTGCAAAAGCCATCTGGACCACCGTATCGCGATGTCCTTCCTGATCCTTGGCATGGCGGCGCAAAAACCGGTGTCGGTCGATGATGGCGGGCCGATTGCCACATCCTTCCCGATCTTTACCGACCTAATGGAGACGCTGGGCGCGGCGATTACGGCTTCATGAGGCTCGGGCGGCTCTTTCTGTTCAGCCTTGTGCTGGCGGCCTTGTGCGCGGCGGCCTTCTGGCTGTTGGTGCCGGGCTTACAGAACAAAGAGCCGCCGTTTTTTGATCTGCGCATGGCTGGGTACGGAGACCTGTCGGCGGTGCGTGACTATCTCGTGTTTCTGGAAACATCTGGCCAGATCAACGCGTTTCAGACATTTTATCGCTGGATCGACTTTGTCTTTCCGCTCGCCATTTTCGGCATGTTGACGACGGCAATGCTGGGCTTTTGGGCGCGGCCTGCAAAGTCCATCGCATTTCTTGGCGTACTGGTCTGCATCGGCTTTCTTGTGGCGGATTACGTGGAAAACCTCTCTGTTGCGGCATTGCTTGATGCGGGGAGCGCCGGTGTGACGCTCGATTTGATCAACACGGCGTCTTCGGCCACGCAAGGCAAATGGGTGGCGGTGCTCGCCTCCCTAGGTTTGATCGCGCTCGGGTTTCTAGTGACCCTGTTTCGAGGTGGCAGAAGATGAGCTTCACAATCGCCATCGATGGTCCAGCGGCAGCAGGCAAAGGAACCTTGTCTAAAGCGGTCGCTGCACATTTTGGTTTTGCGCACCTGGATACTGGATTGCTCTATCGAGCGGTCGGGGCGCGTTTGTTGGCAGGCGACGACCCTGTCGCCGCAGCCCAATCTTTGCGGGCCGAAGACATCGACGGCACTCAATTGCGTAGCCCGGAGGTCGCGCAGGCCGCCTCAAAAGTTGCTGTTATCGCGGATGTGCGCGCAGCATTGTTGGAGTTTCAACGGGGCTTTGCGCGACGCGAGGACGGCGCGGTCTTGGATGGGCGAGACATCGGCACCGTGATTTGCCCGGACGCTGAGGTAAAGCTGTTCGTCACCGCCAGCGCTGAAGTCCGTGCAACCCGCCGCTTGGCGGAACTGCAAGGGCGCGGGCTAGAGGCAGAGTACGACACCGTCCTGAGTGATGTGAAAGCACGAGATGCGCGGGACATGAACCGTACGGAAGCGCCATTGAAACCGGCTGCGGATGCCCATGTGCTCGACACATCAAACCTTAGTATTGAGGCCGCGACACAGGCGGCGATAGACGTTATTAATTCAGCTCGGGAGGCGATATGAAACAGCGCAAAATGGGGGCAAACGGGCCGGAGGTATCTTGCCTTGGTGTCGGGGCAATGTCGTTTGCGGAGTTTTATGGCCCGACAACGGATGACAACTCATTTGCCATTCTGGATGCAGCCCGCGAGGCCGGTGTGACCCACATCGACACCGCCAATGTCTATGGCATGGGGCGGTCCGAAACCGTCATCGGGCAATACCTTGCAGCAAATCCCGGCGCGCGGGACACATTCCATATCGCAACCAAGGCCTCGATCAGTCGCACACCAGAGGGTGTTCGGGTGTTTGATAACTCGCCCGAGCACTTGGAGGCGGAGCTCGACAAGTCCTTGAAAAAGATGGGAACGGATCACGTGGATCTGTTCTATGTGCATCGGCGCGACCCGTCCCGACCCATCGAGGAGGTGGCAGAAACTTTAGGTGCGTTGGTCAAGAAGGGCAAAACGCGCGCGATCGGGTTTTCTGAAATCGCACCCACATCTTTGCGCCGTGCACAGGCCGTGTTCCCCGTGGCGGCGGTGCAGTCGGAATACTCGCTGTCCACACGCTCACCAGAAATGGGTCTTGTGCAAACCTGTGCAGAATTGGGTGTTGCGTTGGTCGCGTTTTCGCCTGTGGGCCGGTCGCTGTTGACGGACACGCCATTGGCGCCGGACGTGATCGAAACGCTTGGCTTCCTGAAACCAAACCCGCGTTTCATGGCGCCGAATTACGCAGCGAACATCGAAAAGACCGCCGGGTTTCGTGCCTTGGCCGCAGATATGGGATTGCCCGCCGCTGGCCTTGCTATTGCGTGGTGTCTTGCACAGGGTGATCACGTCATCCCAATTCCTGGAACCCGCTCGGTTGCGCATTTTCGCGAATACCTCGCGGGGTGCGAACGGGAACTTAGCGCAGAAGATCTCGCCCGGATTGAGGACGTCCTGCCCATCGGCTGGGCGCACGGGGATCGGTATTCAGCGGATCAATGGGTCGGACCGGAACGCTACTGCTAACCCACACGGTAGGGCAGCACTTCGCGACGATCCAAATCGATGTCGAGCGGGCGTTCCAGCGGCGGTACAGATCGCTGATGGCAGTTCGCGCGCTCGCAAATGCGACAAGAAATACCAATGGGTTCAAAGGCATCCGCGCGGTTCACGTCCAGCCCGTCGGCATAAACAAGCTCTGACGCATGCGCGACTTCACACCCAAGCGCGATGGCGTAGCGCCGTACAGGCGCTCCGAACCGCCCGGCGGACTTCGTCACATCCCGCGCGATAGAGATATAGCGCACGCCGTCCGGCGTTTCGGCGAGTTGGCGCAGGAACTGTCCCGGCGTTTCAAAAGACCGGTGCACGTTCCACAACGGACACGCACCGCCGAAACGCGCGAATTGCAGGCGCGTCGCAGAATGGCGTTTCGTGATTGTGCCCGCCTGATCCACACGCACAAAGAAGAACGGCACACCCTTGGCACCCGGTCGCTGCATCGTGGCCAACCGGTGTGTGACCTGTTCAATGGACGCGCCGAACCTTGTCGACAGGGCCTCAAGGTCGTGGCGTGTCGCGCGCGCTGCATCCAAGAACTCACCATAGGGCATCAAGGCCGCTCCGGCGAAGTAGTTGGCAAGGCCGATCTTCGCGATGGAGCGCGCTTCCTCGCTCTGGAACCGGGCGAGGTCCAGCGTCGCATCAAGCAGCTTGTTCTGGGTCAGAAGTGCGACTTGCAGAAGCAATTGAAAGGTTTGCGTTTCCGGCGCTGCGCGGGCGGATAGAGTCAGGATTTTCTCTTTGTCGTCAAAGCTGCGCATCATGTCGGCTTCTTCGAACTGGACCTGAACGCCTTGGTTGCCAAGCTTGGAAATCGCAGCAAGGCGGACATCTTTCATGCGTCCTTCGCCACGCGTAAAATGCTCGGCCGCACGGTCCACGGCATCGATATAATTATCGCAATAATGGAAGAAGTCGCGCACTTCTTCCCAAGCACTCGGACGGGCGCGGGCGTCTTCGCGCCCCAACGCTTCGTCAAGCGAGGGAAGCCGGTCATGGGTCTGGCGATAGGCGGAGTGCAGTTGCAAAAAAGCGCGCGCAAACCCGGGCGCGTTTGACGCGGTCAGCCGCAAGTCCGCAAGCGGGGGCGCGTCGGACGAAAAGATCGGGTCCGCCAAGGCCTCTCGCATATCACTGACAAGGCGTTCGCTGTCCCCACTCGACAACTCGGTCACATCCATTCCGAACTCGCTCGCCATCGCGAGAATGACGGCGGAGGACACCGGGCGGTGGTTGTTTTCCATCTGGTTCAGATAGGGCAAGGAAACCTTCAGCTTGGCCGCGAAGTCTTTCTGCGTCAGCCCAATCCTCGTGCGCAACTCGCGCAGCTTTGCTCCGGCATAGAGTTTCTGTGTCGCCATGGTTGCCCCCATCCAAAAGCTGGCTTTGCAAAGTCTGGTTTGCAACTTTGCAAACTACGCGCGCAAGCCCCAACCGACAAGGTGGCTGTTCATGGTTAACAAAGCCTAAAGTGCGAGGGCCTTTTGGCGGCGGATCACATAGAGGATCGCAATCAGGGCTGCGACGCTGGTCAGGAATTGGATCCACAACAGGGGAAACGCACCGCTTGCCGGGGTGAGCATCGCGCTTGCAACCGCGCTTAACAAAGCACCGCCGCCGACCATGATCGCGCCGCCAAAGCCAGACGCGGTGCCCGCCAAATGCGGGCGCACGGACAGCATACCTGCGGTGGCGTTCGGAATGACAAGCCCGTTGCCAAGGCCCACACAGGTCATGAACCCAAAGAACGACCACGCCGAGCCATAACCAGCAAAGAAGATAGCCAACGAAATGCCGGTGCCCACGACGCTGACCACACAGCCCCACAGCACCATCGCGTTGATGCCGAACCGTTTGGCGTACATGCCCGTGATCCCGTTTCCGATCATGTAGCCAATCGCCGGCGCGCCGAACAACATACCCACCCAAAACGGGGACAAACCAAACACGACGGAACCCACGAACGGACCGCCTCCCAAATAGGAAAAGAACGAGCCGGAACAAAATGCCGCTGAAAGGCAGTAACCCCAGAAACGGGGGGAAAGCAGTAGTTCCGGGATTTCACCAAACTGCTGCGCCATCGTTTTGCCGGACTGTCCAGCGGTTTCACCAAGATCTTTCCAAACCAGCCAGAACGTCAGGACGCCGACAGCCGCAAAGAACCAGAAATTCGCTTTCCAGCCGACGAATTCATCCAGAAACCCACCAATCATGGGGGAGACCATGGGCACCAGCGCCATGCCCATCGTGACATAGCCGATCATCGACGCGGCCTGGTCTTGATCATACATGTCGCGCACCACGGCGCGGCTCAGCACCATGCCTACGGCGATGGCCGCCTGACACATGCGGAAGAACAGGAAGACCTCAATCGACGTCGCGAAGATGCAGCCCAGTGTTGCAAGAACGAAAATCGCAATACCGCCCAGCAGGACCGGGCGGCGCCCAAGGTTGTCCGACATTGGCCCAATGAACACTTGCAAAACAGCACTGACGCCAAGGTAAATCGGCACAGACAGCGCCATCACCTTGTATTCCGTACCAAAATGCTCTGCCATCGCCGGAAGGCTTGGCAGGAACATGTTCATCACCATAGCCGATATCCCGGCCAACAGGATCAGGGTCGCAACATGAGGGGGCGTGCGTCGGTCCAGAAGGCGGACCTCAGGTGTGACTGACATTCTCTATGGGTAGGGCGCGCAGCCAAAGGTGTCCATGTCGCGTGCGCACAGGTATGTGTGCGCAGTATCGAATTTGCAAATTTGCAATTTGCAAATTCATCACTGCAAAATATTTGCAAATTTGCCAAATCCACCTGTTTTTCTAAGCGCTCGTCCCGTATGGTCCGCGCGTCAAAGCGAGAGGGCACCCCATGAAAGATATCCTGAGCGAACTTGAGACGCGACGCGATGCCGCGCGTTTGGGCGGCGGTCAAAAGCGCATCGATGCGCAGCACGGACGCGGCAAGCTGACCGCGCGTGAGCGGATTGATCTGCTGCTGGATGAGGGCTCGTTTGAAGAGTTCGACATGTTCGTCACCCACCGCTGCACCGATTTCGGGATGGAGAACCAGAAACCCGCAGGCGACGGCGTTGTTACCGGCTGGGGCACGATTAACGGGCGGCAAGTCTATGTGTTCTCTCAGGATTTCACCGTACTTGGTGGGTCGGTTTCTGCGACCCACGCACAGAAGATCGTCAAAATCATGGATATGGCGATGGAAAACGGAGCGCCCGTGATCGGGATCAACGATTCCGGCGGGGCGCGTATTCAGGAAGGCGTCGACAGTCTTGCGGGGTATGGC
>CAZDXI010000108.1:7631-9566 GCA_964509095.1 uncultured Rhodobacterales bacterium | reverse complement strand
GAATTTGGCGGCCTTGGGATTGAGGTCACGCAGGAAGAAGGCTGCGTTAAAGTCGTCTCCCCCATTGATGGCACCCCGGCGGATGAGGCCGGGATCGAAGCGGGCGACTTCATCACCCATGTGGATGGCGAAAGCGTCCTTGGCTTGACGCTCGATAAGGCTGTGGACCTGATGCGCGGCCCGGTCGGGTCCGAAATCATCATCACCGTGGTACGTGAAGGCGAAGAGCCCTTCGACGTGTCCATCATCCGCGACACGATCAAACTGACCGCTGTGCGCACACGCACCCAAGGCGATACTGTGGTTCTGCGTGTGACGACGTTCAACGACCAAACCTTCCCCAACCTCAAGGATGGGCTGGCCAAACAGATCGAAGACGCCGGTGGCATTGATAATGTGAACGGCTTTGTTGTCGACCTGCGCAACAACCCCGGCGGTTTGCTGACACAAGCGATCCGCGTGTCCGATGCGTTCCTTGAAGAGGGTGAGATCGTCTCTACCCGAGGACGTCGTCTTGAAGATGGCGAACGCTATCAGGCCACAGCCGGAGATCTGGCGCAGGGCAAACCGATCGTCGTGCTGATCAACGGCGGCTCTGCCTCCGCGTCCGAAATTGTGGCGGGTGCTTTGCAAGATCACCGTCGCGCGATTGTTGTGGGCACCAAGAGCTTTGGTAAAGGGTCTGTGCAAACCGTGATGCGTCTGCGTCAGGACGGCGCGATGCGCCTAACAACCGCGCGGTATTACACGCCCTCGGGCCGGTCGATCCAATCACTGGGCGTCAGCCCCGACATCGTGGTCGAACAACCGCGCCGCCGCCCTGAAGCGGAGGAGGAAGAAGAGAGCACAGCAAACAACCGCTTCCAGCGCTCGGAAGCTGACCTGCGTGGCTCCATCAGCAATGACAGCCTGTCCGAAGACGAATTTCGTCAGATCGAAGAGGACCGTGCGAAGGCCGAAGAGGCCGCCAAGCTACGCGAAGAAGATTACCAACTGGCCTATGCGATTGATATCCTGAAGGGATTGTCCGCGATTGGTGAGCGGGACTAATCCACGCGCCGTAGGATGGGTCATGTGACCCATCCTTCCTTATTCTACCTTCAGAGCAATTGTCTGGATGCCGCCGACCCATAAGTTTTCAGGACAATATGTATGACCGGCGAGACTGACTTGGATGAATTGATACGGTCAATGTCTGCGAGTTTGATCGACGGATTGTATGTTTTTGTTACGGTTCAGCCCGGTCAAATTCCCAAGGGCATATCGCACCGCATGATGTTCGAAGAGGCCGAGGGGATAACCCTCATTATGCTGAAGTCAGAGGCGGACGCGCATGATTTGGCGTATGAGTTCCCGTGTAGAATGATCACTTTGAACATTCATTCTTCCTTGGACGCGGTGGGCTTCATGGCCCGCATTTCATCAGAGTTGGCGAAACATGATATGGGTGTGAATCCTGTTTCTGGGTTTTTCCATGATCATTTGTTTGTGCCGGACGGTCGTGAAGATGATGCGATGAACGTGCTGCAAAAGCTGTCCGCTAACTAACTTCTATGAAAACATCCCCTGACAAAACCAGCCCGCAGACAGCGCACCGCCATGCGCGAAATAAAGCCAGAGGTCCTCGCCGCTGGCTACGGTGACCCGCCAGTAGTCCCGCGTGCCGGTGCGCCAATGAGGCTCGTCGAGCCACCATTCGGGCGCGATGCGTTCGGGACCCGTGGCGCGGGTCAGGATCAGATCGCGACCCCGCCAGCGGAAGGTTGCAGGCAGTTGGGGCAGGTCGGGGGCTTGTACCATCTCCGGTTCCCAGAGCAGCAGGGGACGCGGTCCGGGCGGCTTGGGCCAGTCGCCGGAATGTGGTTCTGACCACGCGGCGGCAAGAACTTTTGCGGTCTTTTCAGGGATATGGCTGGAGGCTGGGTGCAGCCGTTT
>CAZDXI010000108.1:0-7531 GCA_964509095.1 uncultured Rhodobacterales bacterium | reverse complement strand
GGGTCGGTGGACGGACGGGCGAGCGCGATCTCCACCGCCTCCAGCCCATGATCGGCGCGGTGGGCTTCCAGCCGCAGGGACCGGATGGCGCGGCGTTTGGCCTCCAGCTTCTGGGCCAGATGGGGCAGTAGGCGATCAATCCCCGCAAGGATATCGTCAATCAATCCAATAGGTTCCGGTAGGGTCAGGCGCACCGCGAAATGCTCTGCTGGTTTGGCGGGGGAAACCGGTTCCGGCGCACTACCCAGAGCCTGATCCATGCGATAAACCAGCCCACGCCCAAAGCGCCGCGCCAGTCCTGCACGGGGTTGACCCACCAGATCACCTACCCGGCGCAGGCCCAGCCGGGCGAGTTGCGCGGTGATCTCCGGTTCCAGCCGGAGCGCTGCGATGGGCAAGGGTGCCAGTGCGCCATAGGTCTGTCCCGGTGGTGCGATCCGCAACCCCGGCCCGGGTTCCCCAAGCCGCACATCCGGCGCGGCACCCCCCTTGGTCCAGTGCCGCCGTTTGCCCGCGCGGGACCGCGTGGCGCGGGCCTCCTGATCGATCGCATCGCCGTTGCGGTCCGCGCTCACCTTCTGCCCGGCATAGCGCGCCAGCGCCCAGGCAGCGCCACGCGTGTCGGCCAGACCCATCTGCACAGACAGTCCCATATCGGTGCAATCGTCCTGCACCACCTGCATCAAAGGCGCCTCCCCACCAAAAAGATGCGCACAACCGGTCAGGTCTACGACCAGCCCGGCATGGCCTTCCTCAGCCACCCAAGGGGAGAACTTGCCCGCCCAACGACGCAGCACGGCGAGAAACTGCGCCTCTGCTAAAGGATCGCGATTGCGGGTGATCAACCGGTCGCACATGGCATGGGCATCGCGCACGGGTTGACCCACATAAAGCCCGGACGTCTGCGCGCTGACGGACAGGGACGCCACCACCTGCGCATTGCTCACCGTGTCCACAATCGCGAGCGGCTCGCCCTGCAATTGCGGCGTGCGTCGCAACACGCGGTCCGCCTCCAGTCGAGGGAACCAGAGCGACAGGATACGGCGCTGGGGAGCGGGTTGATCGGGCATGAGCAGCTAAATGTTCTACTTTTGTTCTTTTGTAGGATGACTCAAGGCCAGAGTCGAGTTCTGATCGTGTGTGATTTTTGGTGCTCATAAAAATCATTTGAAAACAGAGCTTTGAGCAAGAAGTTTCAAAAACGCACGTCAAAAAACAAGAAATTCAGGAGTCTGTGACGTGCATCACAGGGTCGTTTGCGATGGATGACGCATGGTCATTTCACGAAGACGAGATGACCGCGACAGTGAACGTTACTTCACCGGGAATGTCAGATCCCAGCTGTTAAACGGGTTTCACCCCGAACCGGAACATGTCGCCTTCGAAGTAAAGGCCTGCGGATACTCCCTCCGTGTGTGTGGCCCCTTTGAATGGTCCCTCTTTCCGAGCGGCTTCGGCCGTATCGGGACCGTAATTTGAGTATGAGTTTATAGGGTGGCGGTTCCTGATCCGGCACAAATTTATAGTGTTCTCCTTTAGCGTCGTGAGTGGCTAACGGAGGGAAACACGGCGCCTTCGGGCGTCGTGTTTTCATATGCCCGTATTGCTTGAAATTCTGTTCCGGCTGGCCTCTAATCCCCCGCAAGCACGGGGGACAGATGCAAACAAGCGACCAAAAGGCTGAAGCGCTGGGAAAATTGCGCGAACACGGCCGAGAAAAAAGCTACGGTGCGCGGCAAACCATCTTTGCACGCGGTGATCGCGGAGATTCACTGGCGATTGTCGAAAGTGGCGTTGTGCGCATCAGTGTGTTTGGTGCGGATGGACGGGAACTGGCGCTGGCGCTGCTGGGGCCGGGTGATGTCATCGGAGAAATTTCCGTGATTGATGACAAGGACCGCGCTGCGGATGTGATTGCGGTGGGCCGCGTTAAGGTCACGGTCATTTCGGCGGCTGATGCGCGACGGCTGATTTATGACAGTCACGCTGTGACAGATTTCTTTCTCGAATTGTTGTGCGACCGGATTCGGTCCGCGAACGCGCACGCGGAAAGTCAGGCGTTGAATTCGCTGGCAGGGCGGTTGTCGATCTTCTTTGTCAACAACGGAGAAGAACTGGATGACGGTTCGCTGTCCTTACCGGACTTGCCGTCGCAATCGGAATTGGCGCGTCTTGTCGGTGGCGCCAGAGAAAGCGTGAACCGCCAATTTCGCATTTGGCGGGATGCAGGGCTTTTGGTGCCAGAAGGTCAAGGATATTTGGTCACCGACCCGGTACGCATGCAGGAAGAAGCGGTCGCCGTTTAGCCCGCCGCGCCGTAGCGCGCCATAAACATGTCCACGGCGTTATGCACGATGCGGTCCAATTCGGCTTCATCGACCGTGTCGATCACACCAAGGATGAGGCGGGGATGCAGGTGCACCTTGCACATCTCGGTCAGGGTTTCGGCCGCGAGTTCCAGATCGTCCATCGGCTTCAGATGCCCTTCGCGAATGGCGTCCTGAAACATCTCCACCATACTGGTATGGGCCATGCCGGGACCTGTTTCCCAGAACTGTCGTCCGAATTCCGGAAAGCGGGCTGCTTCCGCGATCACGGTGCGGTACATCTGAACCCCGAACGGGGAGAGCATGAAGGACAAGAAGCTGCGGCAGCCTTTGTAAAGCTGCTCTGCGAACTCACCCTCTTCATCGGCAAACCGTAAGGCAAGCCGAGTCTGTTCTTCGCAAACACCTTGAGCAACCGCGGCAAATAAAGCGCGTTTGTCCGGGTAATAACTATACAGCGTGGCCTTGGACACACCAGCAGCGCGCGCGATATCGTCCACGTTCGCACCTTCATACCCTTCGGTCATAAAGACCTGCTGAGCGCCTTTCAGCACTTGTTCGACCTTGCGACCTTTGGGCGGCGCAGGGGGAATGAATTCTGGTGACTGTGAGTTCATGTTTTCTCCCGGTACTCGGAAATATAAACTGATCTGTTCAGTTTCAACAAGGAAGTCGCCTTGCTTGCCGTTGCGGCATTCGCGCTATATGCGGGTGGATATGCTCGCGATCTTCCTGAAAACCTTACCGTTCTTTGCCCTGATAGGGCTTGGCTATTGGGCCGGACGGACACGCTTTTTTACCGAAGAAGCGACAGCATATCTGACCAAATTCGTGTTCTATTTTGCGCTTTCGGCTATGATTTTCCGCTTTGCGGCCAATCTGGAACTGGCTGAAGTGTGGGATCCAAGGCTTGCCATCGGTTACTTTTTCGCAACCGCCTATGTGTACGGGATCGCGACCTGCGTGGCTTTTTTTCGCGGGTTGGACGTGCAGGAGGCCGCGATTGAAGCGCAGTGTTCTGCCATCGGAAACATCGGGTTTCTGGGCATTCCACTTCTTGCATTGTTGATGGGCGAAGCCGCCGTTGGCGTGATCATGATCATGCTGGTGATTGATCTGGTGGTGTTCTCGTCCCTGATCGTGATCCTGATTACCGGCTCGCGCGATGGGCGGATGAGCTTGGCGGCCCTCGGCAGCATCGGGATGGGTTTGGTCAAGAACCCGATGATTATGTCGATTGTGCTGGGGTTCACGTGGTCGTCGTTGAAACTGCCAATCCCAGTGCCGATGAACGAGTTCCTCGCGATCCTCGGGGCGGCGGCGACACCGGGGGCGCTGTTTGCGATTGGGGCCTCGCTGGCGTCAAAATCCGCAGAACGCTTGGTGGTGGCCGGGTGGCTCAGCTTTGCAAAGTTGATCCTGCACCCGGCGCTGGTAGCGCTGGCGGTGTTGGTTTTGTTCCCGATTGATCCCTACACGGCCTCTGTCGCGATTGCGGCGTCAGCCCTGCCGGTGGCGGGTAACGTGTATATCCTCGCGCAGCACTATGGGGTCGCACCGCAACGCGTAAGCGCAGCCATTCTGGTCAGCACGACAATCAGCATCGTGACCGTTTCTGCGATTATCGCGACGGTTCAGACTTAAGTCCCCGCACCTGAGCAAAGCTCCGCGATGTCGCGCTCAAGAACAGATATATCGATGCGATGCTGGATATGTTGGCACACGCTCGGCGTCTGAGACGGTGGTGCGCGGAAGTCCGATAGTGTTAACGGCAGTCCCAACACCGAAATGGACGCTCTGTTCTGAGGTAAGGCGATGGCCTGTAGCGTCACCACGTCCGCTTGCCGCGGGACAGCCGAAACACCCGGCACCGGGCATATCAAACACATGGCCAAAGCGGCGAAAGCACGCATGAATGGATCCTGAATAAGTCGCGATGTGCCGGGACTTGCCCGTGAAATGTGACCCTGAAAGGGTCATGCGCAGACCAAAGAAAGCGGAATCCTTCGACTTGTCGTTAAATGCGCGATACGCCACAACATAACCAAGCGACGCGACAAGGGGCAGTCAGATGAAAACAGTATCGGAAAACGCATGTTTTGGCGGTGTGCAAGGGGTTTATTCCCACGGATCTGACGCTTGCAAGTGCGAGATGACGTTTGGTCTGTTCCTACCTGAAGAGGCTCAATACGGCCCAGTGCCGATCCTGTGGTATTTGTCCGGGCTGACCTGCACGCACGAAAACGCGATGGTGAAGGCGGGTGCGCAGGCGTGGGCCGCGGAACACGGGATCGCGCTGGTCTTTCCTGATACTTCCCCGCGCGGCGAAGACGTGGCCGATGATGAGGCTTATGATCTGGGTCAAGGTGCGGGGTTCTATGTGAACGCGACCGAAACACCCTGGGCGCCGCATTTCCGTATGTGGGATTATGTGTCCGAAGAACTGCCAACCCTGATCGGAGATAACTTCGCAGTTGATCTGGAACGCCAATCAATCACCGGGCACTCTATGGGCGGGCACGGCGCGTTGACCCTCGCGATGTCGTTGCCGGGGCGTTACCGGTCCGTTTCCGCGTTTGCCCCGATTTCGCACCCGACGGGCAGTGATTGGGGCCGCAAACAGCTACGCGCTTATCTTGGTGAAGACGAAAGCACTTGGTCGGCGCATGACTCGACCTTGTTGATGCGGGCTGCCGGATTTGACGGGCCTATGCTGGTGGATACGGGCACGAACGATCAGTTCATCGACCTGCTGAAACCCGAAGCGTTGGCCGAAGCCGTCGCCGCCAAGCGTCAGCAGGCCACGCTGCGCCTGCAGCCAGGTTACGACCATAGCTACTTCTTTGTGTCGACCTTCATGGAAGATCACGTCGCCTTCCACGCAGAGGCGCTTTACGCGTGACAACTCTCTATGTCGACGCTGATGCCTGCCCGGTGAAGGACGAGGCCGAACGGGTCGCCACTCGGCACAAGCTGCCGATGAAGCTGGTCGCCAACGGCGGGTTGCGCCTGTCTCGGAACCCGCTGGTGGAAGTCGTGATCGTCCCCGAAGGTCCTGACGTGGCCGATATGTGGATCGCGGACCGCGCGGGCACGGGCGACATTGTCGTGACCGGAGACATTCCGTTGGCCGCACGCTGTGTTGAGAATGGCGCAAGGGTTCTCAAGCATAACGGGGAGCGTTTGACGGAAGCCAATGTAAGAGAAGCGCTCGCGATGCGGGACTTGATGACAGACTTGCGCAGCGCGGACCCTTTCCGACAAGGTGGCGGCAAAGGATTTACCAAAGCCGACCGAAGCCGGTTTCTGGACGCCTTGGAACGCGAAGTGAGGGCCGCAAAATGAGCACCATCAAAGCCGTTGTGTTTGACGTGGGGAATGTCCTGATCGAATGGCAACCAGAGCGGTTCTATGACGCTGCGATTGGCGAAGACCGTCGCCGTGCCATGTTCGACGCGGTCGATCTGCACGGTATGAATGAGCTTGTCGATCTGGGTCACCCGTTCACCGAAACGATCTACACCCATGCAGAGAAATACCCAGAGTGGCGCAACGAAATTCGCATGTGGCACGATCAATGGATCGAAATGGCCAGCCCCGTGATCGACCATTCCGTGCGCTTGATGAAGGCCTTGCAAGGTCGGGGTGTGCCTGTGTTCTCGCTGACGAACTTTGGCATTCAAAGCTATGATTTTGCCGCAACCCATTACCCGTTCCTGAGCGAGTTTGATCGCGACTTTATCTCGGGTCACATGCAGGTCACGAAGCCGTCGGCGCGCATTTACGAGATGCTGGAAGAAGGTTCAGGGCTGTCTGGGGATGCACTGCTGTTTGCAGATGACCGGGACGACAATATCGCCGCTGCCAACGCACGCGGCTGGCAAACGCATCTGTTTGAAGGGCCGCAGGGTTGGGCGGATCGTCTTGTCGCTGAAGGATTGCTCAGCAAGGAGCAAGCGGCATGAATATCCCCTTCATCCCATTCAAGGAAGGCGAGGCGGTTCTCGATTGGATTGGCCTGACGGACGCGCTCGCGGCTGGGCATACACTGCCCAAAGCGGAGATCGGAGATACGTTCCTTTATCGTGATCCGGACACGTTGCTGAGCCGCGCAGCTTGGATCGATGGGCTGGGGCTGGCAGTGAAATCGGCAACGGTTTTTCCGGGCAACAAGACGCGTGGGGAGCCGATGATCAATGGGGGTGTGAACCTCTATTCCGATGCGAACGGCACACTAGAAGCGATCATTGATTTTCACTTGGTGACCAAATGGAAAACCGCCGGGGACTCGCTTCTGGCAGCTCGGCGGCTGGCGCGACCGGACAGCAAGCGGATCACGATTGTCGGGGCCGGGACTGTGGCACGGTCGCTGCATGCGGCTTACAGCGCGGTGTTCCCGGACGCGGACTTTACGGTGTGGAATCGCACGACCGAAGCTGCTCAGCAGATGGCAAAGGAACTTGGCATCACCGCGAGCGAAGATCTGCAACAGGCGGTTGGGTCAGCGGACATCGTGACTTCCGCCACCATGACGACAGAGCCGATCATCAAGGGCGATTGGCTGCAACCGGGCACGCATGTGGACCTGATCGGGGCCTACCGCCCGGATATGCGCGAAGTGGACGACACTGCCTTGCAGCGCGCGCGGGTGTTTGTGGACAGCTATGACACGACCATCGGCCATATCGGAGAGATCAAGATTCCGCTGGAGACAGGGGCCATCACACGCGACCATCTCGTGGCCGAATATTATGAGCCCGACGCGTACAAACGTCAGTCGGACGACGAAATCACCCTGTTCAAGAATGGCGGAGGCGCGCATTTGGACCTGATGACGTCCCGTTACATTCTGGATCGCTGGCGGGACCGACCCGACGCTTCATGACGACGCTGCCTGACATATACCGCCAGAAAGTCGCGGCGGGTGAGCTGACGTCCGATCCGGCTCAGGACGCGGTGCTGGTTGAATTTGAGCGCATCCGTGCAGCCTTGGCGGAGCCTGTCAAACGGGGGTTTTTCCGCAAAGCGCCCGAGCCACCTAAAGGCTTGTACATTTGGGGTGGCGTGGGGCGCGGGAAGTCCATGTTGATGGATATGTTCGTCGACAGCGTCTCTGCCCCGGCTCGACGCGTTCACTTTCACGCATTCATGCAAGAGATCCACTCCGCGATGCACGAGGCGCGCAAAACGGGCGTGGATGATGC
>CAZDXI010000107.1:5132-9623 GCA_964509095.1 uncultured Rhodobacterales bacterium | reverse complement strand
AAGTTGAGGAGACGGAAATGCCGAAGATGAAGACGAAATCAAGCGCTAAGAAGCGCTTCAAGGTGACCGCGACCGGCAAGGTCATCGGTGGTCAGGCTGGCAAACGCCACGGGATGATCAAACGCACACGCAAGTTCATCCGCAACGCGCGCGGCACAACAGAGTTGTCCGCACCCGACGCACGTATCGTCAAGGGCTTCATGCCCTACGACCGCTGATAGGAGGCCAGTCATATGTCCCGAGTTAAAGGTGGAACCACCACGCACGCCCGCCACAAGAAAGTCGTGAAGGCGGCCAAAGGTTATTACGGTCGCCGCAAGAACACCTTCAAGGTAGCGCGCCAGGCGGTCGATAAGGCCAACCAATACGCAACCCGCGACCGCAAGAACCGCAAGCGGAATTTCCGCGCACTGTGGATCCAGCGGATCAACGCAGCCGTGCGCGCCCATGACGAAGCGCTGACATACAGCCGTTTCATCAACGGTCTGTCTCTGGCCGGTATCGAAGTGGACCGCAAGGTTCTGGCCGATCTGGCCGTGCACGAGCCAGAAGCGTTCGCAGCTATTGTGGATCAAGCCAAAGGTGCCTTGAGCGCCTGAGCGATCTAAAGATTTTGAAACGGGCCGCACTGGAAACAGGGCGGCCTTTTTCGTTGTATGGTCTTGCCAAATGGAGCGGCGTGCCGCCGCACAAAGTTAATTTGCGCGAGGCCGCGCGCGCCTTGGAGGAGTTCCTCCAAACCTCCCGCTGTTGGATCGCACCTGAGTGAAGGCTCCATACGTGGGCGGAATTCGCCGCATTGCAGCGCTTTCGACTTGCGCTTGGCGCACAAGCAGAGTCATTTGAGGACATGCAAACCGCGCTGTTCATCTGCCTGACAATGCTGGCTTTCGCCATGAATTCGATCTTGAACCGCGCGGCGGTTGAGGGCGGTCACGCGGACCCATCGTCCTTTGCGATTGTGCGTGTTCTTGCGGGCATTGTTGTGCTTGCGATGGTCATGACAGTACGCGGCGGGCGGCTGGAATTGCTGAGAGCTCGCCGGTGGGGCGGGGGTATGGCGCTTGCCTTGTATATGATCGGGTTCTCGCTGGCTTATCTGAGCCTTGATGCCGGATTAGGCGCGTTGATCCTGTTCGGAACTGTGCAGATTGCCTTGTTTGCGCACGCTGCCGCGACCGGAGATACGCCGTCACAACGCCAGATCATTGGGGCCGCGGTCGCGTTTGGCGGCCTGTTATTGGCGTTTTGGCCGCAATCGGATGGGGTCGGATCGATGTCCGGGGCAGTGTTCATGGTTTTGGCGGGCCTTGGCTGGGCGGCTTATACCGTTGCCGGGCGTCGCGCGCGGGATCCGGTTGCTGTAACAGCGTCTCATTTCGTGTTGTCCCTGCCATTTCTTGCGGTGCTTCTGGTGCAGCCAGAGCTGTTCGTATCCCCCACCGGTCTGGGCCTTGCCATCTTGTGTGGAGGGGTCACGTCCGGGCTGGGTTATGCGATGTGGTATCGCGTCTTGCCGAACCTGCCTGGTGCGCGCGCCGCCGTCGTGCAGTTGAGCGTGCCTGTGCTGGCGATTGGTCTGGGTGTGGTCCTGCTGCAGGAAGAGGTCGGCGTGCAGATACTGGCGGCGGCTGCACTTGTCCTTGGCGGGATTGCTTTTGCGCTCAGCGCACAATCCTCTCCAAAGCATCGTAGCTAACGGCCCGGGTTTCGGCGAACGCAATCTCTGCAAGACAATCTGGTTTGAACCGCACTGTGTGCAAGTCTGACTGATCCACCCATTGGCGTGTTCCGACGATGTTTTCAGGGTCCTTCCATGCCGTATCCAAAGTACCTGCCGTGATTGTGCAGCGAAAGAACATGTCTACTTGGTGAAAATCGTGGTCGGGATCGTGAAATTCGTTGAGCAGGCACAGATCGCCGACTGAAATTTGCAGGCCGGTTTCCTCAAAAACTTCGCGTTTGAGGTTGTCATGCAGAGACGCATGCGGCTCCACTCCGCCACCGGGGGCACACATCAGATCAGACACACCTTCGGGCCACGCATTGACCAAAAGTAGCGCGTTGTCCTGCACAATAACTGCCCGCACGGCGAGCCGGGGAGACCGGGATCGAGGTTTCTGTGACATCTGCGCTCCTTTAGGGATGACATCGCGGGGGCAAAGCCCTTATCTGGAGGACCATGTATCGATTGATCCTTCTGCTGACCATCATTTCTGCCGCCTCCAGCGCGGTGGCGGCACAACGCTGTGTGGTGTTGCTGCATGGTTTAGCACGCACTGAAACCAGCTTTGTTCTGATGGAGGAAGCGCTGGCCGCAGATGGGTATCGCGTGGTGCGTCCGGGGTATCCATCCACCGAGGCGCCGATTGAAGAATTGATGCAGCAGACGCTTCCGGATGCAGTGGCGGAATGCGGCACGCCAAAGGTCGATTTCGTCACTCATTCCATGGGTGGGCTGCTGTTGCGGGTCTGGGCAGAACAAGGTGCACTGGATCGAATTGGGCGCGTTGTGATGCTAGGGCCGCCCAATCAAGGCAGTGAAGTCGTTGATTCCATGCAGGTGGTCACCGGGTTTGACTGGATTAACGGACCGGCTGGGACACAGATGGGAACCGGTGACAACAGCCTGCCACGATCTTTGCCGGCGGTACGGTTCGAACTGGGTGTGATCGCAGGGGATCAGTCACTGAACCCTTTCTTTTCATCGATTTTGCCGGGACCGGATGATGGCAAAGTATCTGTCGCATCGACGAAGGTGGACGGAATGGCCGATCACGTGGTTTTGCCTGTCACGCACACATTCATGATGAACAACGCGCGGGTGATCGCGCAGACGGTTGAGTTTCTTGAAACTGGCAAGTTCGACCGGTCCATGAGTTGGATGGATGCGGTGATGGATCGGCTGGGATGCCCAGAAGGTGGATGCTTGGGCTTGGGGGATGACGATGTTGAACGTTGAGTTCACGGGCGCAGACGTCTTGCGGGCGGACGAATTGGTCAAAGCACCGGTTGCGATCGCGGACGGGCACATCGTGGATCAGGCCGCACGGTCGGTGGATCTGAGCGGGTTCACGATCCTGCCGGGAATGGTGGATGTGCATGGGGATGGCTTCGAACGCCATGTGGCGCCTCGGCGCGGAGCGATGAAGGATGTGGCCGCTGGTCTACGCGCGGCTGAGGCTGAAATGGCGGCCAATGGGATCACGACAGGCGTGCTGGCGCAGTTCGTCAGTTGGGAAGGCGGCTTGCGGGGACTTGAGTTCGCCGACCGCGTGTTCTGCGCAATGCGCGATCTTGAGACAATCTCGGAACTTGTGCCGCAGATGCGGTTTGAGATGAACCAACTGGAGCTTTATGCTGGTCTGCCTGAGCGTTTGGCCAAATGGAAGGTCCCGTATGTCGTGTTCAACGATCACCTGCCGCACGACCGCTTGGCGGAAGGTAAGACGCCCAAAGGGCTCAACGGGCAGGCCTTGCGCGCGGGGCGCAGTCCGGAAAAGCAATTGGCTTTGATGCAGGAGTTGCACGCAAATGCTGTGCATGTGCCTTCGGCGTTGGATGAGGTGTGTCCCCAGTTGCTAGCGCAGGGCGTTCGGCTTGGATCCCACGATGACAACCGGGGGGAGCAACGCGTAGCATGGCAAGCGCGCGGTGTTGAAGTGGCCGAGTTCCCCGAAACAGTCGAGGCGGCAGAGGCCGACGGGCTTGTGGTGCTGGGGTCTCCCAACGTAGTGCGGGGGGGCTCACATAAAGGGAACGTGTCGGCGCTTGATCTTGTGATCATGGGGCATTGCGATGCGTTGGCTTCGGACTACCACTATCCCAGTATTCGTCGCGCAGCGCTGTTTCTGGCCAAAACGCTGGGGCTCGCCGAGGCCTGGCGGCTCGTCTCGGAAGGGCCTGCGAAGGTGCTTGGTTTGACGGATCGCGGGCGGATCGACGTCGGCTTGCGCGCGGACCTCGTTGTGCTGGACGAGGCGGAGCGTGTAGCGGCCACGATTGTGGCCGGGCAGGTGAGCTATATGAACGGTCCGATTGTCGACCGATTTCTGCGCGCTTAACTCTCGGGCGTGAACAGCCGGTTCACATGGCCCATTTTACGACCGGGCTTTGCTTCAGCCTTGCCGTAGAGGTGTAAGGAAGCACCGGCCTCTTGCGCCAGATCGCGCGCCGCCAGAACGTCGTCACCAATCAGGTTGAGCATTTCGATATCCGCATGACGGGCTCCGTCGCCCAAAGGCCAGCCCACAATCGCGCGGATGTGCTGTTCGAATTGATCCACCATGCAACCGTTCTGAGTCCAGTGCCCAGAATTATGCACGCGTGGTGCGATTTCGTTTACGATCAGACCGTCAGGGGTGACAAACAACTCGACACCCAACACGCCTACGTAATCCAATGCATTGAGGATTCTTCCTGCCAACAAAACTGCATCGGTACGCTGGGTGGAAGACAAGTTCGCGGGCACACGAGTGGTGTGCAGGATGC
>CAZDXI010000107.1:0-5122 GCA_964509095.1 uncultured Rhodobacterales bacterium | reverse complement strand
CTCTCCGGGGTCGAAGCAAGCCACGGACCCGTCCAACCCGCGCGCTGCGATGACAGAAACCTCGTGCGAGAAATCGACAAATCCTTCAAGAATTGCGGGCGCGTCGGCCATGGACTCCAAGGCGGCACCAGCGTCCGCGGCAGTCCTAAGCCGCGCTTGGCCCTTGCCGTCATACCCAAAACGACGGGTCTTCAGGATCGAAGGCGCGCCAATCGTCTTGAGCGCCGCGTCCAGTGCTGCTGTGTCCGGGATGTCTGCAAATGGAGCGGTTTGGAGGCCTAACCCTTGAAGGAACTCTTTCTCAATCAACCGGTCCTGACTCACACGCAAGGCTTCGCGACCCGGGCGAATGGGGCGCAAGGACTCCAGCATGTCGAGCGTGCCAGTGGGGATGTTTTCAAATTCGTAGGTGATCACATCAACGCTTTGTGCAAACCGCGTCAAAGACATGCGGTCTTCATAGGACGAAGTCGTGACCTGATCCGCCACCTGTCCGGCGGGTGGGTTGGAACCGGGATCAAAGATGTGTGTTTTGAACCCCAGCCGGGACGCCGCCACGGACAGCATGCGGCCCAACTGACCGCCGCCTAGGATTCCTATGCTTGCTCCGGGTTGCAGGGGCTCAGTCATCTTGCGGTTCCTCCGGGATGGAAGCCGACAGGGCCGCGCGCCAGTCATCAACACGTTGCGCAAGGTCTGCATCCTGTACCGCGAGGATTTGCGCGGCCATCAAGGCTGCGTTCGCGGCACCTGCTGCGCCAATCGCCATAGTGGCCACGGGAAACCCGCGTGGCATCTGCACGATAGAATACAGCGAATCCACACCCGACAACGCCTTTGTCTGAACAGGCACGCCGATCACAGGGATGCGCGTTTTCGACGCCATCATGCCTGGCAAATGCGCGGCCCCGCCGGCCCCTGCGATGATCACGTGCAGTCCACGATCCGCAGCACTTCGGCCATAGTCCCAAAGCCGGTCTGGTGTGCGATGGGCGGACACGATGCGTTTTTCGAACGCGATACCCAACTCTTCCAGAAGCGTTGCGGCTTCCTTCATGGTGGCCCAATCCGATTGCGACCCCATGATGATTCCAACTTTGGGAGTGCTCATGTGAAAACGTGCCCGCCTGATGTGTTTCGATCTGCCGAGCCTGACGCCCGACATGCCCCGCGCCTTAGCACGAAGTCTGAGGGAGGTTAATGGCCGTTACATCGTGTAGTTCAGGCCCATCCGTCCGCCATCGACATAGATCGTCTCGCCTGTGATGTAACTCGCCTTGTCGCTGGCAAGGAAGGCAACAACGTTCCCAATCTCCTGCGCGGTGCCTATGCGACCCAGCGGCGTGCGCGACATTGCAGTTTTGAAGGCTTCTGGGTTTGCATTCACGCCCGCCATCATGGCTGTGTCGATGGAACCGGGGCCAACAGCGTTCACGCGGATGTTGTTCTTGGCCAACGCGAGTGCCGCAACCTTGGTCAGCTGCATGACGCCGCCCTTGGACGCGCAATAAGCCGGGATCGCCGGGATCGCGAGCTGCGCGTTGATCGAGGACATGTTCACAATGGCCCCTTCGATACCCTTGGCAACCATTGTGCGCGCGGCGCGTTGCGTCGCAAGGAATACACCGTTGAGGTTGATGGAGATCACCTTGTTGAACGCCTCAAGCTCGTAATCGAGGAAGTCGCCCGGCATGGCGACACCGGCGTTGTTGACCAAAGTGGAAACAGGGCCGACATCAGCTTCGATCTGATCAAACATGGCTGCAATCGCGGCGGGGTCGCCCATGTCACAGACAATCGACACAGAATTGTTCCCGAGCTTGTCAGCGGCTTTCGCGACCTCATCCGCTTGAATATCGGCTAGCACGATGCGGTGCCCATCTTCCAAAAGGGCTTCGGCGCAGGCAAGGCCAATACCTTGGGCGCCACCAGTAACGAGGGCAATTTTGGAGTCTGTCATATTGATCTTCCGCTGATTGGTTTGAGCGCGACGGTACTGCGCTGACAGCAAGCTGCCAAGAACCTGTTTGGTCCTTGGCTGCTTGGGCCGAACCACAAATAATGGCGCAACAGCTTCGCGAGCTAGAGCGCGACAGGTTTCCCAGAGGCGAGGCTTTCCGCTGCTGCGTCCGCCATAAGCTGCGCTTTTAGTCCGTCATGGATGGTCGGGTTTTGCGGCGTGCCGTCTTTCAAGGCCTGAACAAAGCTTGCCATTTCGGCGGCGTAGGCTTGTTCGTAGCGTTCCAGAAAGAAGTGTTGTGCAGGGGCTGTGGTGAACCCGGTTGCGTTCGCTGATTCCACTGTGTGTTCCAGCATGTTATGCGCGCGCAACATTCCGTCAGAGCCGTGAATCTCGATGCGTTGATCATACCCGTAACTGGCACGGCGAGAGTTGGAGATTTGGCAGATCGCACCGCGCGCGGTTGTCAGTGTCACGGCTGCCGTATCGACGTCGCCGGCCTTGCCAATCTCCGGGTCCACCAGAGACGCACCAACCGCATAGATGGACACGGGGTCTTCGGCCAACAGGAACCGCGCCATGTCGAGGTCGTGGATCATCATATCGCGAAACAGCCCGCCCGAGGTCTTGATGTAGTCAATCGGCGGCGGGGCCGGGTCACGGGACAAGATGGTGACCAGTTCGACCGACCCGATCTCCCCTGCCACAATCCGACGCTTGAGCTCTGCGAAATTCGGATCAAAGCGACGGTTGAAGGCGGTGAAGAATGGCACGCCTGCGTCTTCCACGGCTTTCACACAATCGCGGATCCGATCCGAGGACAGATCAACAGGCTTTTCACAGAAGACCGCTTTGCCTTCGCGGGCCGCCGCGTGGATCAGATCGTAATGCGTAGTGGTGGGCGTGCCGATGATCACCGCATCGATGTCATCACTTGCGATGATGTCGTCTGTTGCACGAATGTCGGCACCTGTTTTGGCAGCCAGCGCCTCTGCTGCGGCGGGAACCGCGTCTGACAAGGCCTGAACCGTGGCACCTTCGATGCTGTTGATTGCGCGGGCATGAACTTGCCCGATGCGCCCACAACCGAGCAAGCCGATCCTGATCATCGCAGGTCTCCTTTCAATGTGCGCAACACAACCCGCGTCGCGTCAAAGACAGGGTCATGGGTTTCCTTCAGGATTTGTACGCGGTCGAACCTATCTGCGTCTGAGTTGACAGCGGTGCGCAACGCAGCGCCGAAGGCCATGCGAAGCTCAGTCCCGATGTTGAACTTGCAAATATGCGTGGTTTTCGACAGGTGCGCGCGTTGAGCGGCCGGAACGCCAGAGCCGCCGTGAATGACGAGCGGAACATCCGTGTTCGCCTGGATTGCGGCGATGCGGGCCTCGTCCAAGCCACCGGTTTGGTCCTGTTGGAGGTGCACATTGCCCACAGAAATCGCCATCGCGTCAATGCCTGTATCGCGCGCAAACTGCGCGGCTTCGTCTGGGTCTGTGCCATCCGAAGCCTCGCCCCCGTCATAACCGACAAAGCCGATCTCCCCTTCGCAGGAAATGCCCGCACGATGCGCCAGTTCCGCAACCCGTGCCGTTTCGTCGATGTTCTGAGACATGGGTTTTCGAGAGCCGTCATACATGAGCGAGGTAAAGCCGGAGTCGAGCGCCTCTTGGCATTCGTCAAAGGTGTATCCGTGATCCAGATGCGCGACGATGGGAACCGACGCGCCTTCGGCCAGATGCCGGAACATCTTGCCCAGAACGGGCAGGGGCGTGTGTTCGCGGCAACTTGGTCCGGCTTGCAGGATAAGTGGGCACTCTTCGGCTTCTGCCGCAGCTACAAAGGCGCGCATGTCTTCCCATCCGAGCGTCACAACGCCTGCCACAGCATACCCATCCCGCAGCGCGGGTTGCAGAACGTCGCGCAGGGTCACAAGGCTCATTTGAACTTGGCGATCATGTCTTTGATGCCGGGAATCGTCTCAATCTGGTAGGCGTGGCTCGGTTGGAAGAACTGCACCAGAGAGCGTTGGGATAACCCGCCAAGGATGGTGAAATAGTACATCTCGTACCCCGGCAGCACCGCGCAGGGGTGATAGCCGTTGTCCAGACAAAACGTCGATCCATCCACGATGTGATAGGCGTCCCCTGCCTTGCCATCCTCGCGTTGCAACATCTGCACTCCGGAGCCATGGTTGGGGCGGAAGCGGAAGTTGTACGTCTCGTCATGGCGCGTCTCATCCGGCAGACGGTCGGTGTCGTGCTTGTGGCTCGGGAAGCCGGACCAGCCGCCCTGACCGACAGTAAAGAGTTCTGACACCAGCAGGCGTCCGACCTTACCGTGCTGCTTCTGGCCGAGGATGTGCTTGATCTTGCGATGGGTCTTGGTGTCGTCAGAGCCGTATTGCACCAGATCCAACTCGTCTGAGCGGACGGCGAAAGGTTCAAGAACCTTGTCATACTTTGCGCCCGCCACGAAGACCTCGCAGCTGTCCTTGGCGATCATCGTCGCTTTGGCCCCGCTTGGGACATAGACGCCTTCGGGCTCGCCATCCCAGACATCTTCGCCGCGCCCGCCAAGGTCAGCGGCTGCAAAACCTTCGACCTCGACATCCACTGTGCCGGTCGCTGGGACTATGCAGGTCTCATATCCGGGCACCTGATATTCAAACGCTTGTCCCGCCTTCAGCTTTACGATGTTGAAATAGTTCAACGGCACGGTTGCGTCGTCCACATCCACGATGGCTTTGTTGTTGTTGTCGTAAGGCGCGATATGCATGGGATTGATCCTTTATTCAGCCGTCGGGCCGGGATGGGATTTCAGAAATTCTTCGAGGATGACGCGATCCGCCATCGCCGGGGCGCATCCGGGTTTGGACACGGTAATCGATGCACAGGCCGATCCGCGCAGCAGGGCAGTTGTCAGATCATGCCCGTCCGCGATCGACGTCACCAGACCCGCCATAAAGCTGTCCCCGGCGCCCGTAGGTTTCAGAGCCTCCACCGGGTAAATGCCCGTACGGATCTCCTGACCTTTGCTGAAGGTCAGCGCACCGTGCTCACCCATTTTGTAGATCACCAGCGGCACCGTCGCGCTCAACTCGCGCGCTTTGGCGAGGCCCTTGTCGTACCCCCCGGCGATAAATCCGAACTCTTCGTCATT
>CAZDXI010000106.1:0-9653 GCA_964509095.1 uncultured Rhodobacterales bacterium | reverse complement strand
ACGGCCTGGACGGCCTGCGCACCCGCCTGCGCAACCACGTCGCGTGGGTTCAAGGTCTTGCGGAACGATTGCGCGCGGAACCGGGGGTAGAGATCGTAACCGAGCCTGTGCTTGCTCTTTTCACATTCCGCTACACTGCAACCGATCCGGACGCGTTCAATCTGCAACTTGTAAACGAAATCAATGATGACGGGCGTATCTACCTGACGCAGACAAAGGTAGACGGCGCGCTGGCCATCCGTTTCACCGGTTGTCAGTTTGATGCCACCGAAGACGATGTAAACATGGCCTTTGATGTGATCACCGAAATCGCCGCCCGACTTGCAAAGGACACTGTATGACACCCGATCAAATCACCGAGGCCGCGGCGTCCCTGTTCGCCGCCGAAATCACGGGCCAACAAATCGGATTGTTATCGCGAGCCTATCCGAACATGACGCTGGATGATGCCTATGCTGTGCAGCGCGCATTGGTGGATCAACGCAAAAGTACCGGGCGGCGCATTATCGGTTGGAAGATTGGGCTGACCTCGCGGGCAATGCAGGATGCGTTGAAGATCGAAACACCCGACAGTGGCGTTCTGTTTGACGACATGCAGTTTGAACACGGCAGCACGGTGCCCGAAGGTCGGTTCATCCAGCCCCGGATCGAGGCCGAAATTGCATTTGTCATGAAGTCCGATCTTAACGGAGCGGCCACCCACCAAGAGGTGCTGGATGCCACGGACTACGTTTGCCCCAGCCTCGAAATCCTCGACACCCGCGTGCAGCGCGTGGATGCAGAGACTGGTGCGACCCGCACCATTGTGGACACGGTCAGCGACAATGCGGCCAATGCGGGCTTGGTGCTGGGGGAAGCGCAGCACTTCCCCAATGCTGCCGCCATGCGCTGGGCCGGGTCCATCGTGAAACGTAATGATATTGTTGAAGAAACTGGCCTTGGAGCCGGGGTGTTGGACGATCCTGTGACCTCTGTGGTGTGGCTGACAGAGCGGCTGCACACATACGGAATGTCCTTACGCGCGGGTGATATCGTTCTGTCCGGCAGTTTCGTACGCCCGATTGAGGCGCGGTCTGGCGACAGCTTCTTTGCCGATTTCGGCAACTTTGGTGAAGTCAGGGTTGATTTCGCATGACTGGCCCACTGAGCGGCCTGCGGGTGGTGGAGTTCGCCGGGCTGGGCCCAGCACCGTTGGCCGGGCAATTGCTGGCTGACATGGGGGCGGAGGTCGTCCTGATTGACCGCAAGGCCACTGATCCTGACCCAACTGATATCAACCGACGCGGCAAACGCTCCATCGTGCTGGACTTGAAATCCGAAGCTGGTTTGACCGCGGCGCATACTCTGATCGCCCGCTCGGATGTTCTGATCGAAGGGTTTCGCCCCGGCGTGATGGAGCGGCTTGGTTTAGGTCCCGAGGACGTCCAGGACACTGTGGTCTACGCCCGTATGACGGGCTGGGGCCAGCATGGTCCGCTTGCCCAGACGGCGGGGCATGATCTGAACTACCTCGCCATCACAGGGGCGCTGCACATGATGGGGGAGGCGGATCGCCCCCCGATGCCGCCTTTGAACCTTGTGGCCGATTTCGGCGGTGGCACCATGTTTTTGTTGTTCGGCATTTTGTCCGCGCTTTATGACCGCAACCGCTCCGGTAAGGGGCAGGTGATTGACGCGGCCATGTGCGAAGGTGTGCCTGCGATGATGGGCCTGTTGCAACGCACCCTAGCCACCGGCGAATGGACCGAGGCGCGCGAGGCCAACATGCTCGATGGCGGGGCACCTTTTTATCGCTGTTATGCGTGTGCGGATGGCGAGTTCATCTCGGTCGGTTGTCTGGAACCGCAGTTCTTTGCCGAGTTCCTGCGGCTGTCCGGGCGCGACGCGAGTGAGGCCGCGAGCCAATACGATCGGGCGGCATGGCCTGCGAAGCGCGCTGAATACGCCGCGATGTTTGCCACGAAACCACGCGATGAATGGGCTGAGATATTTGAAGGATCGGATGCTTGTGTCGCGCCAGTTCTGACGCCAAGTGAGGCAGCGGTTTATCCTCACAATGTCGCGCGCGAGACCTTCATCGCGCCCGGGGGCGTCACACAAACGGCGCCCACCCCTCGGTTTTCGCGCACGCCCCCACGCGCGCCTCAGTCGCCCGGCGCACCCGGCGCGGATACAGAAGTGATCCTGAAAGAGCTGGGCCTCGAAGGATCATAATACGGGTTTCCGTCCTAGCATGTCGCAGTCAGGCTTGCTTTGTGCCCGGAGTTTGCGCCAAATCGCTTTTATGAACAGTGCCGTCCCACATACCACCGCGCCGGAGTTTTCCGCGCCCGCGCAAGCCGAACTTCGCATCCCAGATGAGGTGATGCGACTGTCACGTATGGGGTCGATGTGGCCCACGCGTCTGTCTTTCCTGCGGGTTCTGACACGCGCACTTGCGCAACATGGCACACCGCCGGAACGCCAGTTGTGGGAGATGGATGATCAGGGCTATGGGCGCGCGGTGTTCAGCGTGCGGCTTTATGATCACGACTATTCACTGGTCGCCTTGTCCCAGCCACTTGCGCCAGAAAACCGGTCCGATCGGGTGATCGCGACCGCGTGGGATGCGGCCTTTGTTCTGTTTGATGGCATCCCAAAGGCCGAGGATATCGACCGCATCGCACGCGAAGCTCCCAAACAAGAAGCTGGGCGGTTCAGTGAACGCGAATTGGTTCTCAGCCGGGCCAACAAGTCGGTTCGCTTGTGGGATCACGTGACCCATGCTTTGCGTGCAGGTGGTCAGCCGGACGCCGAATTCATCAATCAAATCGGCTATTTGATGCGTACCACGGCTGTTTACGGAAACGGCAAATTTGGCATCGCGGACCGTGCGTTATTTGCGCATCGACGTGGGCTTGAAGTGTCGTTCATGGTGGAAATGTTGACAGTCTGGCTGATCCGTCACTTCACCCATATGCTCGTGGAACATGTGGGCGGCGCGGAACTGGACCCCAAGCTGAAACGCCACCTTGGCATAGGCAACGCAACGGGCTTGGGGATGGCTCCGTTTCTGGTGACGCACCCCATTTTGCTGAACAATTGGATGATGGTGCGCGAAACTGCTTTGGCTCGTGTGCGGGCTGTGACAACTCTGAGCCAAGAGCAGGCACAGCACTTGCGAGTATTGAGTGCGCGCGCATCGCAACACCTCGACGAATGGAATGTCCCGGATCCTGAACATCAGGCGCGAATTGATCAATTACGAGCTGATTGGGCGCAGTTTGTGCCACTGTTCGATGATGTATCAACGAATGGCGCGATGGAGCGTCTTTGGCAAGCGGGTCAAAGCCAGTCCTGTGAGCTGCAAGAGCTACTCTTGTCACTTATGCTGGAACCTTTCGGAGAGATCATTGACGGCCTCGCAGACTGTTTGACGGACCCGTTCGGAGGAACGGGGACACCGGTTTCGGACACGGCGGCCATGGCCGATGCAATCAAGCAAAGCTTTTCGTGGGCGACTTGCGTGGACTATGACGCGAAGAGTTCTTGCCAAACGTTTTGGTATGTCTCCGAAGAAAAACTGGAACCACGCATCGGTAATCGCCATCTGGAACCGGGTGCTGAGCGTGAAAGTCCGCTTGATATTGCGCGGCGCGTGGCCGCTTTGGCCCGCGATCTTCCGAGCAAGTCAGAACCGTTGCGTGAATTCCTGCTGCGCCACCCGGAACACCTCATGGCGGTTGAGCGTGTGCAGATCGCTTTGGACCATCCCTATAGCGAAATTCGCGACAACCTGATTGATGCGACGACCCTGCCGATCGATATGCTGCGGGCCAAACTGGCGATGTTCGGGGCCACAAAGTTCGATCCCAAATCCGATCTTTGGACCCGGATAACGCTGGCGCAGGGTGCGCCTCTTGCCAGCGATTTCGACGTGGCAGCGGCGCAGGATTGGTGGGCGCCGGTGCTGGCGACGTGACGCATTCGGTCAACGAAATCGAGATGCTCGCGCTGAAGGCGGCGCGCGGGGCAGGGTGCCCGGCGGCGCAGGCGGCTCATTTCGGGCGTGCGTGTGTCTGTCACATACTGGCAGACCGTCCAATTCATGAGTTGACGGAGGCGCTGGGCGCGCTGCCGCGTGGTCCGTTGCTCACGTTGCCGATCACGTGTTCGGACTCGCCGACAACAGTGCTTGAATTTAGCTACGTCGAAGCGATGGCGACTATTGAGCGGCGTCCAACCCTGCCAGCGCGCATCAACTGTCCGGCAGAGCTGTTCGAACATCTGCAAAGCTTGGCTCAAAACACCTATGTCCCGGCAAGTGCGGCATCCCGCGAGTCAGGGGCAGGGGCGGGCCTGACCGACAACGACTGATCCCGACGTTATTTGTTCGGTGCAAACACATCCGACGGATACCGCACAGCCGCCAAATACAGCCCTTGCGGTGGACAAACCGGACCACAAGCACTGCGGTCCTTGGCCTCTAACGCTGTTTTCACATCGTTTGGGGTCATGCTCCCTGTGCCAACCCGCTCCAGCGTGCCGACGAAACTGCGCACTTGATTGTGCAGGAACGACCGCGCGCGCACGTGAAAGCGTACCTCCGGCCCCCAATCTGTTTCCACACGCTCCACGCGCAACTCATCCAGAGTTTTCACCGGACTGTCTGCCTGACAAATCGAGCTGCGGAACGTCGTGAAATCATGCCGCCCGATCAGGTGATCGGCACCTGCCTGCATCGCGCCTGTGTCCAGTTCATTGTTCACGCGCCATACCAACCCTGCCAGGTGCGTCGCAGGAGCCCGTCGCATTAGCAAACGGAATAAATACTGCCGTTCCAAAGCTGAAAACCGCGCGTGCCAGTCACCGGCCACCCGAGCGCAGGCCGTGATCGCGATGGGGTGTGGTCTCAAATGGTAGTTCAACGCCTCGGATAACCGGAACGGATCCCAGTCCTTTTCCATGTCGCAATGCGCGACCTGTCCGATGCCATGTACCCCTGTATCCGTGCGCCCGGCGGCCGCAATATTGTGGACACGTGGCTCTAATCGAGCCAAGGCATCTTCGATCGTGCCTTGAACTGACACCTGCTCCTTTTGGCGCTGCCATCCCACAAAGGGTGCGCCGTGGTATTCGATTTTCAGGGCATAGCGAAACATGATCGGGGAATTATCCCTGCTTTTCCCGACTGGCAAGCGCGCGGCGCGCCCCATATGTTAGGCCCAGACAAGATTCCCGGGGGCAGGCGTGGTCATATCCACCATCGCAGACACAGTTTTGAACGTCGTGGACACCGTGCGCGATGCTGGCGAAGGGCTGGTCTCGGACCGGGTGATCCGGCTGGGCGTGACGGGTCTGGCACGTGCGGGCAAGATGGTGTTTATCACATCGCTGGTGGCCAACCTGATGGATCGGGGTCGGATGCCGGGACTGCTGGCGGCAAGCGAGGGCCGCATTGAGACCGCTTTCCTGCAACCCCAACCCGACGACACGTTGCCGCGGTTTGATTACGAAACGCACATCGCGTCCCTGACGGCGAAGACACCGCACTGGCCTGACAGTACGCGCGCAGTGTCTGAATTGCGCCTATCCCTGCGCGTGCGCCCGTCCGGTTTGTTGTCTGGTCTGCAAGGGCCGCGCACGATCCATCTGGATATTGTGGATTATCCCGGAGAATGGCTGCTCGACCTCGCTTTGTTGGAAAAGTCCTATGATGAGTGGTCCATAGAAGTCCTTGAGCGCATTGAGCATCGCGAAAGTGCAACAGACTTCATGGCTTTGGCGCGCGAAACTGACAGCACGGCAACACTCGACGAACCCGTAGCCAAGGCGCTGGCCACAGCCTTCACCACGTATCTCACCAACGCACGAAAGGCCGGTTTTTACGACTGTACGCCGGGCCGGTTCTTGCTGCCGGGAGAACTTGAAGGTTCGCCAGTTCTGACCTTTGCGCCGTTACCTCCGGCTGATGCCGGGCGTCGATCCTTGCGCCGCGAGATGGCGCGCAGGTTTGAGGCTTATAAGGCCCGCATTGTGAAGCCGTTCTTCCGCGACCACTTTGCCCGCATCGACCGACAGGTCGTTTTGGTGGACGCTTTGGGTGCAATCCATTCCGGTCCGCAAGCGGTGGAGGACATGCGCCTTGCGATGGCCGACATCCTCGGGGCGTTTCGCCCCGGTCGCAACGCGTTCCTGACCCAGTTGTTCATGGGTAAACGGGTGGAGAAAATCCTGTTTGCGGCCACCAAGGCCGACCATCTGCACCACGCCCAACACCCGCAATTGACTGCGATCATGGAAGCCTTGACCCGGGATGCGCGCGACCGCGCGAAATTCGCCGGGGCTGACACGATGGCTTTGTCCCTCGCGGCACTTCGCGCCACGACTGAGGACACCGTGACCCATGATGGCACCGATCTGAATGTGGTGCGGGGCACGTTGCTGAAAACCGGCAAGGAAGCTGCGTTCTATCCCGGTGCGTTGCCAGAGGACCCGTCCCACCTTCTGAATCCTGCGCGGCAGGGTGCCGAAAGCTGGCTCGATCAGGATTATCAGGTGATGAACTTCGCGCCTGCGCCCTTGACCTTGCGCCCTGGTGACGGACCACCGCATGTGCGGCTGGATCGTGCAGCCCAGTTCCTGATCGGGGACCGCCTGTGAATGTGACCGTGCATCCGGCGCGCGTGCTCGATGCCGGGGCCGTCGGGGCGATCTTATCCTCTGCCACCGACCGGGCCGCGTGGATGCCACGCGTCTATAGCCGGGCGCAGGAAATCAGCCACGCCGCCGATATGATCGATGCAGGATGGGTGAGCGTTGCGCGTATCAAGGTTGGTGGCGTGATCGGATTTTTCGCCCTGCATGGTGAGGAACTGCATGCGCTTTACGTGGCCCCAGACGTGCAAGGACGTGGCGTTGGCACATCGCTGATCGAACACGCCAAAACCCTGACCAACAAGATTGGCCTTTGGTCCTATCAGGAAAACGTGCGTGCCACCTATTTCTACCGTCGGGCCGGATTTCGGGAAATCACGCGTACGGACGGGCAGGGCAATGAAGCCAAACTGCCTGATATCCGCTTTGAATGGGTGAAGGAGTAACGACAATGGCCAAAGGCCCCGTCCTCATCGAACTTGATGCCACTGACAAACCGCGCCCCTCGGTGGCCGAAGCGCCTCCGGTACCCGACGTGAGCAGAGACGTCCCGTCAGGGCAGGCGATGCAATTGGCGGCAAAACTCGCAGCGCGCAAACCGTCTCGGCTCGTTCGGTGGTTCTGGGGCCTTTTGGTCGCGTTGATTGGGGCGGTTGTCTCCGTCGCCGCATGGGATTTCGCCACGGGTCTGATCGCACGCAATCCGGTTCTCGGCTACGGGGTGACGGCCCTGTTCGCGGCCTTCCTGTTGGTGTTGGCCGTGATCTGCCTGCGCGAACTGGCGGCGTTCGCGCGGCTCGGGCGGATTGACCAGCTTCGCCACCAGGCAGAAGAGGCGCGCGCGGCGTCTGATCTGACCCAAGCGCGCGATGTCACCGACCGCTTGGTGCGCCTGTACAAGGGCCGCGAGGACACCCGTTGGGGGCGCGAGCGTCTGGCGGAATTGCGTGGCGACCAACTCGATGTGGACGGCTTGATGAACCTTACCGAACGGGAATTGCTGAGCACCCTCGATGAGGCCGCCTCCCGCGAGGTCGAAGCTGCCGCGCGGCAAGTCGCGACGGTCACGGCGCTTGTTCCTCTTGCACTTGCGGATGTCGCAGCGGCACTGACGGCCAACCTGCGCATGATCCGTCGCGTGGCGGAAATCTATGGTGGCCGCTCCGGTGTGTTGGGTGGGTGGCGTTTGACGCGTGCGGTGTTGTCTCACCTCGTGGCCACGGGTGCCGTTGCAGTGGGCGAAGACATGCTGGAGCCGATCCTTGGTGGCGGTGTTCTGGCCAAGCTGTCCCGCCGCTTTGGCGAAGGGCTTGTCAATGGTGCGTTGACCGCACGTGTCGGCGTGGCCGCGATGGAGGTCTGTCGCCCTTTGCCGTTCTCGGACGCGCAACGTCCCAAAGCGTCGGGCATGGTGCGGCGGGCGCTGACAGGCTTGTTCAGTACTTCCAAAGACTAACGCTTATGGGAAGATGATATCGCTCGCGTCGAATTCGGACATCGTCAAGCCTTCAATCAGGATCGAATCTTCGTCCGACCTGATTTCGATCCCAAAGGTGGTTTCGGTCACGTAGTTCAACAGGTCCTCGAAGGTGTAGGTGAAAAACTCGGTGATATCGATCTTGTCGATGCCGTTCTCGAACCCTTTGACCCGGTCATTGCCCGCAATTCCGTCCCCGTCGATGTTTTCAAAGACAAAAACATCCTCAACGCCATCACCAACGGCCGCAGAAGTGCTGCCAATTAACACATCGTCACCTGCGCCGCCGATGATCCTGTCCGACCCGTTGCCGCCCGCGATCCAGTCCTCGCCCGCGCCACCGTTCATCGTGTCATTGCCGCCGCCGCCGCGCATGATGTCGTTGCCCGCATCACCGTTCATCGTGTCGTTGTTCAGGTTGCCGCGCATGCGATCATCGCCGTCGCCACCGTTCAGCTCGTCATTGCCGCGCCCGCCGTAAAGGAAATCATTCCCTTCGTCGCCATTCACAGTGTCTTCGCCCGCGAACCCGCTGACTATGTCGTTTCCGGCACCGCCCCTCCCGGTGTCGTTGCCCTCACCCAGCAAGATCTTGTCTGCACCGTCACCGCCATCACCCGTGTCATCGCCCTCAAAGGTCTTGATCACGTCGCTGCCCGCGCCGCCTGACATGATGTTGGCCAGATCATCGCCAATCAAGCGATCTGCAAAGTCGGACCCTGTTAGGTTCTCGATATCGCTGAGTCTGTCCGCGCCTTGACCTCCGCCCACATCCCGGCCCGTGTATTTCAGGTACACCGTCACACCGCTTGTCGCGACGCTGTAATCCGCCGTGTCGGACCCGTCTCCACCCTTCAGACGATCTGCGCCCGCTCCGCCAATGACCGTGTCATCGCCGTCGCCGCCATCAAACCAGTCATTTCCAGCGCCAAGGTTGTGGAAGTTGTTGCCCGTATCTCCGCGCACTGTGTCCGCTCCGCTGCTGTGCTGGAACGCGGAATAGACATAGTGCATCGTCGCAATTGCATTGAAATAATTGACAGGCGTTGACGCAACCGTAGGTACGCCATTGAAGGTCGGAGAATTCAATCCCGTAGCACCCAACAGGACTTCGAACTCTGGGGTGTCTGCAAGGCCGGAGATATCTTCAATCGGCACAACCGTGCTGAACCCGCTGTAAAACGTAAACGGAAGCCCAGAGCCAAACGGGCCGATAAAAGAGCCGATCCCGGCACCTGCGCTGGCCACGAGAGTGGAGGCGAAATCCGGCGCAGCTGTGCCCGGAGAAAATTCAACGGCCAACTGAGATTCGATGTTCCCAATCCCGAAAGTGCCGAAGAAGTCTAGGATAAGCGCTTGAACAAGCGCATCGTACCGAAACGTCAGAAATGCGCTATCGAGATTGCCAAGGCGGTCATCGAAGCCGTCTAAGTAAACTGCGCCGTTGACGATTTCGACTGTGATGGGAAGATCAGGGGAAATACCAACCGAAATATCCGTTAAAACTGTTTCGCTCATTACTCACTCTAAATTTGTTTGC
>CAZDXI010000105.1:0-9667 GCA_964509095.1 uncultured Rhodobacterales bacterium | reverse complement strand
CGACCTTCAGGTTATGAGCCTGACGAGCTACCGGGCTGCTCCATCCCGCGCCAAGTTCGGTGGTATTACTCCTGCGCCTAACAAGGTTCAAGACCAAATGGGTATGTTTTTTAACAATTCTCAGCGGTCTTGTTTGACGCTTTGATGCGGCCTGTGATCCGGCGCGTCAAAGCCAACAAAACCCCGCTCCGGCCGGACCGGCGCTGCGCAGGCCACGCCCTGTGGGAGCGGGCCTGCCCCTCCGAAACGGATCGGGCCAGGCAGGGCTTTGTTGCGTCTTAGGGGTAGCTGGCAATAGTTAACGCTTGTTTAGACCTGCGTGCGCTTCACATGCGGTAAAAGTAGTACCGATCCGGGTCGTCCAGCCCCGGGCCGTCGATCCGGGTGAGGTGCGGCAACGGTTGGCCAGACACCACAACCCCGCCCGGTTGCACCAGTTTTTGCAGATAAGGCACGATCACTTCGGCGAGGGCTGCATCATCTTCTGGCACGCCTTTGGACAGGTCGTAATGCGCAAACACAATGGAGGTACCCGCGTCGATCATGCGCCGCAGCATCTGATCCGCATCGCCTTGCAGGAAGTCAGCTTCGGGCGGGATGCAGGTGCGGTGCGCCGCCATCTGCCGATCAATTACCCAAATCCGACGGTCAGAGAGTTCCTGACGCAGATGGTCATAGGTGCGCCCGTTGCCGAGGCCGATTTCAACCACGTCCCCGTTGCGATCAGCAATGTCGGCAGCGGCCCAGTTCAGCCCATCAATCTGCGCGGTCAGGCGGCGTCTCATGCTTTCAAGTCGGCTCATGCGGTATCCCCGGCGGTTGCAATGTCAAAATGTTCAAGCGGCACAGACTGCATTTCCTGCATCAGCGCATCACAGAAGGCCCAAGTGGCGTCATCCTGCATCAAGTGATGGGTCAACAGGCCGAGCGGCTCTGTAGCGTCACTTTGCCCGGTGCGGCGGTCCTGCAAATTGGCGACCAGTTTGGCAAGGATGATGTCCGGCTCTGCCAGCCCGCGTGTGCCGCGCCAATCTACCGGATCAATATGTGTGTTGATTTGTTCCAGACCGGGCGCGGCGAAGCGAGCAGGTCGGGGCAGGTATGTCGACATCCAGCGATACCCAAGTCCCGGAAGTGCGCAGCACAGGTCCGCATCGATCCGGTTCCAAGGCGGCACAAACATCGGATGTGCCGCGCGCCCGAACAGCGCCTGCAGGCGCGTCAGTCCGGACGCCGCGTCTTCAGCCGCACCCACACGCGGCGTGCCGAATTCGGACGATTTATGGCCCTCGGGCGCGTGGTTTTCATGCGCCCAACCATGCACAAGGGCGCGAAAGGTGCCGGTTTCCAGATACGGCAGCAAGGATCGCTCCGCTTGGGCCGGGATCACCGCGATGTGGATTGGTATCTCATGCACCTGCGCCATCAGCGCAAGCCTGTCGAGTTCCACAGTCGCCGCAACAGCATCGTCATCGCGCCACCAGATGGGCAGGGTGCGTTGCTCTGCTCTCCAGATCGCCAGTTCTGCGCGCAGCGGTGTCCAGTCGATTGCCGTCATGCCAATCCTTCCAGACATATCCGCACTGTTTCGGCGGCGCCTTCAAATCGAAACCTGTCTGTGTCCCTTGCAGGGGCTTCGACGGCCCGGTCCAAAGCGCGCAACAAAACTTCGCCCGACAGGTCCTGCGTTTGCACAACCTCAATGCCGGGCAGATCTGCAAGCGCGCTCGTGCGTAGCCCCTGTTCGGTTTCGCCGCCTGCATCAAACGGCACAAACACGGTGGGAGCCCCGGTCTGCAATACATCCATCGCTGTGTTGTAGCCGCACAAGCTGACGGAGGCTTCTGCCCGCGCCAACAGATCGCGAAAGTCAGTGCGCGCCTGTTCCACAGTGACGGTCTCGCTGGCAAGGGTCTTCAAATGTGCCACCTGTTCGGCTGCATTAGCGCCCCCCACAAGCACGTGCCAAGGCCGTGTGTCCTGCCGAGCGGCCTGCAATGCGGCGTGAAACAACGGCAATCCTACGTCACCGCCCCCGGCACTGACCAGAATACCGGACTTTTGCCGCTGCATGTCGGGTGCTGCGGGGGCCACAAAACCCGTATACCTCAACTTTGCGGCAAGACTGTCTGTTACCGGCCAACTGCGGGACAACTCAATCACATCCGCATCGGCGTGCACCAGAACCCCGTCGTAGTGTTGCGCAATGATATCCTCGGCAAACGTGGCCTTGGATGGCTTGGAGGGAGGTGCGAGAATATCGCGGATCGAGCAAAACACCCGGGTCTTGTCGCTTGTCGCCTCCAGCAATGCGCGGAATTCGTCTTTCAGGTTGCGCCGCCCGAACGGAAACAGCTCCGTAATCAGGACATCCGGGTCAACCTTTGCCAAGACCTGTAGCAGTTTATCCTGCCGCTTGCGCCGATAGGCATCATCCGCCACATGCCCATCCGCGCCACGCAGGTTGGTGAAATCTGTGCCCTGAGCGCGCAGCGGTGGCAATTGATGCAGTATCATACCTGTTGCGTCCAAATGCGGTGCGGGAAACCCACCAGATACGATGTGAACACTGTGCCCGGCCTCTGCAAAGGCGCGGCCCAACGTCAGCGCACGCGACAAATGCCCGGTGCCCAACAGGTGTGTCACAACAATCAGGATGCGTGCGCTCATCTTGGTCGCTCCTGCAGGCGCAGCGGCTCGGGCTCTGCTCTCCAACTATCATTTTGCCGTGTCAGGACGTAGAGCCGGTTTCGTTTGATCGCAAATGGGCAGGGACCTTGGAAATTCCAACCCCAGGCCTGTGCCAGAACAACGCGCATGACGCCGATGTGACACACCGCGACCGTGTCCTGAACCAAGCCATCCAGCCACGGCTGTACCCTTGCCCGCACATCGCCTGGGCTTTCCCCATCCGGTGGGCGATACTCCCAGCCCCAATCTTCGATATCGCGAAACCCGCTCTGCGGGTCCGCGCGCAGATCCGCTCCCTGCTGTCCTTCCCAACGTCCCCAATCCATTTCGATCAAGGCTGGTTCGACCCGCACGTTTTCCCTTTCCTTATGCGACAAATACCTCGGGGAGCGCGCGCCCCCCCCCCCCCCCTCCGGACTTGACAGCAACTCTGCCGTTTCCCGTGCGCGCGCCAACGGAGACGCCACGATCTGCGCCGATTGCCAAGTGTCGGGCAAACACAACCGCGCCAATTCTGCCCGCGCCTCGCCATCCAACGCGATATCCGAACGTCCCTGAATGCGATGCGCGCGGTTCCATGCGGTTTTTCCGTGGCGGATCAGAGCAAGACGCACGCTCATGCAACAATCGGGCTCAAAGTGACGCGCAAGGTCTCGGCTGCACTGCTCAACAGATGCCTTTGGCTCACATGCGCGCGCAAAACCTCTGGCGTCGGTGGATCGAGCAACACCTGCTCAAGTGCTGCGGCATATCCCGGTGCGCCATCCTCAACAGACGGGCGCGGCAGTTCTGGTGCAATCACATCGCGCAAACCGGGGCGATCCTGAGCAAGGACGGGAACGCCCGCCGCCTGAGCTTCCAGATAGGTCAATCCAATCGCCTCATTCACTCCGGGCCAAACAAGCACGGACGCTTGCGCGTAAACGTTTTCCAATTCCGCCGACGATAGTTGCCCCAGAAACCGCACACGGGTCCCAAAGGGACGCATCAGCGCTTCCACCTCAGCGCGCGCTGTTCCATCGCCTGCAATATCGAGCCGCCAATCGCCCCTCACATGCGCCAGCGCCTCGGCCAGCAGAGAATAACTCGCCAGCTTGTCGCCGGGTCGCATCATTGCCACAGCCAGCATCGCCCCGTCCCGCGTACTTGGCGCGGGCAGTTCAACACGCGCCAAAAACGGCGGCAAATGCACCAGCCGCTGACCCTCAGGGGCATAAGCGCGTAGCGCCTCACTGTCGCGCTGGGTGAAATAGAAAATCACATCCGCCGCATCCGCTGCCGCTTCCGCCGCTGCGGCGAACCCGGCCCAAGGTCCCGTCAGGCGTTTCTTGGCACGGGTGGATTCAATCTGCACATACGGAATGCCAAGGGCGGCGCACACAGGCGGCCCCAGTAAATCCGGCGCCTTGTAATAATTGTGATACGTCACCCAAAGCCGCCACCCGGTCGCGCGACCCTGCGCAATCACGTCTGGCAGCACGACCTCTGCGGCGGCACGTAGCTCTGACTGTGCCGCGCCTGTTTTGTCGAACAAGCGCAAATCACTGGCCACAGTCGGTGCAAACCCGGCCAAATCCAGTGCCTGTAACAGGGCCCGTGCAAGTTCACGGTCGCCCGACGGGTTTGGGTGATCCGGCGCTTTCAAGGGCGCATAAAACGCCGCCGGGATCATGCCAGCATGTCCTCAAGCCGTTGTTTCAGCCGTGCGATGCCGGGGGCCATCCCGAAGTCGGACCGCAAGCGGTGCTCTGCTGCCTCTGCCCAGCCCGCCGCCTCTGCCGGATTTGCGGCAACGCGTGTGATTGCAGCGGCTAAGGCGTCCGGTGCGTCATCGCTCAATAGCCCATGCTCCTCACTTTCGATGAATTCCGGGATCGAGGAAATCGGCGTGCTCAGCAACGGTAAGCGTTGCGAGGCCGCTTCCATCAACACATTGGGCAGGCCATCCCGGTCACCATCATCCGCCACGCGCGACGGCAGCACAAACAGGTCCGCCGCGCGCATCGCGTCGATGACCTCGGGTTGATCGCACGCACCACGCCACGTGATCCGGTCCGCCACACCCGCTGCCTCGGCCTGAGCGCGCAGCGCGTCTTTCAACGTCCCGCCCCCGATATGGGTCCAGTGCCAGTCGAGCGTGTCGGGCAGCAAAGCAAAGGCCGCGATCAGCCGATCAAAGCCCTTCTTTTCCACCAGCCGCCCCACGGAAACCATGTGAAACGGTGCATCTGCTGCGCGCACCACCCGCTCTGGCGGGTTCGGAAAGCGTGTCAGATCCAACCCGTGATAGACCAGATCAACCTGCTCCGGGTCTCCGGCGATCCCCTGCAAGTGCCGTGCGCCAAGGGCCGTGCACGTGGCCCCCCATGCAGCCGCTCCGGGTCCGGGACGCAGCTTTTCGGACAAATCCCAATCGGTCGAGGTCCAGATGTCTTTGGCATGTGCCGAATAGGCCCAGGGCAAGCCGCGCATCACCGCTGCATAGCGGGTGACCGAGGACGGCGTGTGCAGGAAATGCGCATACAATCCGCGCGTTTCAGCCGGGAGTTCTGCGGCCATGACACAGGCTTGTCCAAAGCGGCGCGCGCGGTTGCGTGTGCGGTCGCGGGCATAGTCCTTTCGGAACATGGCAAACGCCTCGGCATAACCCGGCAAGCGTCGGGCCGCGCGCCAACTGCGAAACACGCGCCCCGGTTCATCCCGCAGATACTCTGGCAGGTAATGCAGACCACCTGTCACCTGATCGTGCAGCGGATGGCGTTTCTTGTCCGTTGGGTGGCGCAGGGACCAGATGTCAAACGAGACGCCGCTGGCTTCCAGCGCGGCGAGTTCCTGCGCAATGAATGTCTCGGACAGACGTGGCCACCCCTTGACCACAATCGCAAGTGTCGGCGCGTTCATTCCGCCGCAGACTGATGCGGGGGGCGGTTGGCCAGCAGGCTTTTGACGCGTTTGGTTACATAAGTCAGCCCGCCCATCAGCTCTTCGGCCCCGGCTTCAGACGGGCGCTGCTGGGACGGCAGGCGGCGGATCGCTGCGGCCATGGCGGTGGGGGTCAACTCGCCGCGTTCCTCGCTCAGCATGGCGACGATGCCGAGTTCTTCGGCGCGATCTGCACGGATGAATTGTTCGCGGCGCGGCACCGTGCGCGGCACGATCACGGCGCGTTTGTCAAAGGACAGGATTTCGCAGAACGTGTTGTAGCCGCCCATGCACACCACGCCTTCGGCGCCTGCATAAAGGTGTTCAATCCGGCTCTCAAATCCAACCGCAGACACGCGCCCGTTCAATTGGGCCACGCGCTTTTCGAATTCCACTCGGGTGTCGCCCGACAGAAACGGGCCATAGACGATCTTTGCACACGGTGCGAGGTCGCGGTCTTGCTCGTAGGCGCTCAGCACCAGATCGACCATGTTTGCCCCGTCGCCGCCTCCACCCGGAGTGACAAGGATGTAAGGTTCACCCGCGCTTGGCGCGTCTTCCAACCCTGTGCGGCGCAAATAGCCAGTCCAGTGCATCCGCGCGCGGGTTTCTGACGCTAGAGGCAGCCCTGCGACCGGGTCATAGAAATCCCGAGGTCCATAGACCCAGATTTCGTCGTAATATGCTTCGGCTGCAGCTAGCGCGCCTTTGCGCTCCCATTCGGCGGCCAGCACGTCCTGTTCATCCAGCACATCGCGCAGGCCCAGAATGCATTTGGTGCGCCCGGACTCGACCAGCTCTTCCAGCGTGCCCAGCAATTCGCCCCGGAATCCGGTGGGTTCCTTGTCCACGATCAGCAGGTCCGGCTGATAGCTTTCAATGGTGGACTGGATCAGGTTGGAGCGCAGGTCCGTGACCTCATCAATGTTCAGCCCCAGCGTTTGGGAGACGTATGATCCATCCTTCAGCTTCGTCACGCCGGGCAGACGCACGTGGTCCACCCGTTCCGGGAAAGCAAATCGCCCCGCAACCGGTGATCCTGTCAGGATCAGGGCCGACGCTGTGGCGTCTGCTGCCGTCAATGCCGTTGCAATCGCACGCGAGCGACGCAGGTGTCCAAGCCCAAAGGTGTCGTGGCTGTAAAGGATGATGCGGGGACCGCGTGTCCGAGACGTCAGGGTCATCGACTTCCGCCTCCCGCAACGGGAAGGCTGCAGGGGCAAAGTGTGCCAAGTGCTGCCATGTGTCGTTCCACTACCCAAGCCTCGCGCAACGCCGCGCAAGCCCTCTCCGTCCTATGGCATACTTCGATAGCGCATGCAAAACCAGACTGTTCACGTTTTCGATCGTTTCGCGATCTACATAAGGGCCCGTTCATTGCAAACAATACCCATCCCAGAGCCTGCCTGCTCCAAAGGCACGCAGTGCAGACACACCGACAAGGATCGTCCTGAACGGCGGGTTTCCCCAGTGTCGCCGAGGACGCGGCAAGCGGTGCGCGGCCGTCGGCGCATTCCGGATTCCCCTTCGGTGTGAAACGCTGTAGCGTCGCGGTGATGATGACGATGAGGCAGGCAATGCGCTTTACCAACTGGATGGCGATCCTGACGCTTGTGCTCGGCCTGATCTGGGCTGGGCTGGGAAGCAGCGTGGCGGCTCAAGGCCTTCTGGGTAGCACTGCCACACCGTCTGAGCGACCCACCGATATCTCCGACATCATCGATAGGGCCGCCGAAAGTGGGATGGGTGTGATCGTCATCGACACCGATGGCAACGTCCTGTCGCCAGTGCCCGAGCGGGAAGCCACAGAGGCTGACAGCATGAGCACCGATACCGCTTTGATGAAAGCACAGGAAAGCGCCGACGCCTTCCGCGACGCGCTGTTTTCGCAGATATCCCAGCTGCCTGTTGCGATAAATGAGGTCGCCTACATCCTGCGCGCGACCTCGCCCGACGGGACAATCATGGCTTATGTGAAGGTGCTTTTGTACTCGCTTGGCCTGTTTGCCATTGGGATGGTGGCGCAGAAACACATCTATGGGCGCCACATCGCGTCGCATTTCATCCTGCCGATGATCCGGGAAAACCCCCACGGGTACAGTGGCAAGATGCCGTTCCTGACGGTGCGGTTCATCGGGCAGGTGATCGGCATTCTGTTTTCCATGGCCGTGGCCTATGCCATCGGGTTCCTGATCTTTGGGGCTCTTGAAGACCCGTCGTTGCAATACACCGCGACCCTGATCAATATCGGGTATTTCGGCGCGCGTGTCATGACGGCAGCTTGGCGGATGATCCTGTCTCCGTATCTGAGTCAGTACCGTATTCCGCATCTGTCAGATGCTGACTCCTTGCGCCTGTTCCTGTGGCTGTCCGCGACGGTCAGCATTGGCTTTTTCACCATGCTGTTCAGCTGGTGGGTGCGCCAACTTGGGCTGAACGAACAGCTTTTTGTGTTCATCGCCTCACTGCTCAGCTTCGTTGTTTTGTTGCTGAATGTGCTGATGGTTCTGGTTAACCGTCGTGCCATTACCGGCGCGATCCTGAACGGCGCGGACGCGAAAACCGCAAGCTGGCCCTTGCGGCTTCTGGCGCGCGCGTGGGTGCCGTTTGTGCTGGCTTACCTGATCTTTGGTTGGGGCGAAAATGTCTATGACCTTGTGCTGGGATTGCCTCCGGGTATTCCACTGATCGCGGGCGCCTACGGCATCTTGACCGTGGTGCTCGTCGTGTATGGCGTAATCAACTACTTCATTGAACGCAGTTTTGCCCGTGCGCGGGCCATGCGCGCGATGAACATGCCCGAGGACGAAACCGCACCGTCCGAGGACATGCCCGAGCAGCTCGCTGATCTGCCCCGTCCGCAGATCACCACGTTCGAAGACCTTGCGCGGCGTATCGCCGGGATTATCGCCTTTGTCGCGGGTGTCTGGGCGTTCGTGAGCATTTGGGAACCCGACACCGGCATGATGACGGGGGAGACCCTGCCGGATCGCACGCTCGATGTGATTGTGATCCTGTTCCTCGGCTACATTGCCTACACTGCGTTCCGCATCTGGATCGACGCCAAAATCGCAGAAGAGCAAGGCGAAGAGGTCGAAGTCGAACTGGGGGATGAGGGTTCGGGTTCTTCCGCCTCGCGCCTTGCAACGCTTCTGCCGCTGTTCCGCAACTTCGTGTTGATCGTGATTGTGGTCACTGTGATCCTGATCGTTCTGATGGAACTGGGCGTGAATGTGGGGCCGCTGTTTGCCGGTGCCGGCATCGTGGGCGTGGCTGTTGGCTTTGGCTCTCAGACGCTGGTTCGGGACATCTTCTCTGGTGCGTTTTTCCTGTTCGATGACGCGTTCCGCAAGGGCGAGTATATCGAAATCGGAGACGTGCGTGGCACGGTGGAGAAAATCTCCGTCCGCTCCTTCCAACTGCGCCACCATCTGGGCAAGCTGCACACCATTCCCTTTGGCGAAATTCAGGTGCTGACTAACTATTCCCGCGATTGGGTGATGATGAAACTGCCGCTGCGCGTGACCTATGATACGGACGTGGAAAAGGTGCGCAAACTGATCAAAAAGCTTGGTCTGGCGCTGCTGGAGGACCCGGTAATTGGCGCGGATTTCATCCAGCCGTTGAAGTCCCAAGGCGTGATCGAAATGCAGGACAGCGCGATGATCATCCGCGTGAAGTTCATGACCAAGCCGGGCGATCAATGGGTGATCCGCAAGCGCGTGTTTCAGGAAATCCGCGACCTGTTCGAACGCGAGGGCATCAAGTTTGCGCACCGCGAGGTGACTGTGCGTCTGGCGGATGGGGATGCAGAGAAGCTCACCCCCAACCAGAAGGAAGCCGTTCTGGCCGCAGCCGAAGCGTCGTTGGAAGAAGACGATGGCCCTGACATGGACCGGGGCGATGATCGGTAAAAATCCGTACGGTAATTCTGACTCACGTGGTTCTAAGTGCCTCGCCCGATGGCGCCACCGGACGGGGCCTCTCTGACACGTAGGGTACCATCAGCGTCTTGGGCAGATCATTGACCTGGAGTTGGCGAAAGCAGCATAGC
>CAZDXI010000104.1:0-9673 GCA_964509095.1 uncultured Rhodobacterales bacterium | reverse complement strand
GAAGCCGTGGGCATGTCGGGATCGTTCCAAAGCCGCTATCCACTTGAATTGTCGGGCGGTCAACGTCAGAGCGTATCTATCGCCCGCGCTCTGGTAACTTAGCCAGAGTGCGTCCTGTTTGATGAAGCAGTAAGCGCGCTTGATGTGTCCGTACAGGCGCAGCTGCTGAACACAATCAAAGACTTGCAGGCACGCAACGGGTTTTCCGCTGTTTTCATTTCCCACGATCTGGCAGCTACGCGCTATGTCGCATCACGGATCGCAGTGCTTTATGCCGGTCGACTGGTTGAAGACGCACCGGCCACACGGTTTTATGAAACAGCAGCCCATCCTTACAGTCAGGGACTGCAATTTGCGTCGGCCTTGATTGACGATGCAGCAACCGAGTTGAAGTTGGGTCAAGTGGATTTGAACACAGCGGGTTGCCTTCTCGCATCGCGTTGTCCGATGATGAGTGATATGTGTCACCAAATCATGCCCGCAATGAAGGACTCCGCCGACGGCAGTCGGTTGGCCTGTCACAATGTCTGATCGCAACGATGTAATCGCACAAGCCCGCGGATTGGTCTCAAGCGGGGCCTTCGCTGCGGCGTTGGCGCCCCTTGTCGCCCAGCGAACCGAAAGCCAACGCGCTGACCGGGCGTCGGAGTTAAAGAGCTATCTGGAACGTAGCCTGACACCGGAGCTGGTGCGCCTCGGGTTTGAGTGCACCTTACATGACAATCCAACGCCTGGTGGCGGCGCTCCGTTTTTGGTGGCGCGGCGCATCGAAGACCCTGAGCTTCCCACGATCCTGAGTTATGGGCATGGGGATGTCGTTCATGGGCAAGCCGATGATTGGAGCGCAGAACGCAATCCGTTTGATCTGCTGTTAGACGCAGACAGGCTTTATGGGCGCGGCACGGCCGATAATAAGGGGCAACACCTGATCAACCTGATGGCGCTCGACACGGTGTCACAGGCGCGCGGCACGCTGGGTTTCAACGTGATCCTTTTGTTTGAAATGGGCGAGGAAATCGGTTCTCCGGGGTTGGAGACGTTCTGTTCGCAAAATCGCGATCTTCTCAAAGCCGATGTGCTGATTGCTTCGGACGGCCCCAGACTGCGTGCAGATGTTCCAACGGTTTTCCTTGGTGCGCGAGGCGCGTTGAATTTCGAACTCGGGGTGAACTTGCGGCCACGCGGGCAGCATTCTGGGAACTTTGGTGGGTTACTTGTGGATCCGGTCCAAATTCTGACCCATGCGCTTGCGTCGATCACGGACAAGCGCGGACAGATCAAGGTTCCAGGTTGGCGGCCTACGTCGCTGACTGACGACATTCGCGCGGTTTTAGCCCGTTTGCCTGATCCACCGTCTGATGCAGATTGGGGAGAGGAGACACTCAGCCCCGCGGAACGCGTTTACGGATGGAACAGCTTTGCTGTTCTGGCGTTGGAGGCTGGTGCCCCAAACGCCCCGCAAAACGCGATTGCTGGACATGCACGTGCCGTATGTCAGCTTAGGTTTGTTGTGGGTACTGAACCGGACCGCATTCTGTCCGATTTGCGGGTGCATCTCGATCAACACGGATTTGACATGGTGCAAATCAAAGCCGAAGACGATGTGTTTTTCCCGGCGACCCGGAGTTCTCCGGATCATCCTTGGGTTCGGCGCGTTGTTGACTCGATCGCGCGTTCAGACGTTACGCCGGACATTTTGCCCAATCTCGCCGGATCGCTTCCAAACCACTGTTTTGCTGAGGTTCTCGGACTTCCGACCATCTGGATTCCGCATTCCTATGCTGGGTGCAATCAGCACGCGCCGGATGAGCATGTTCTGCTTCCCGTTTGCGAAAACGCGTTGGGTCTGATGGCAGGGCTGTTTTGGGACCTTGGAGACCAAGGCTAGCCACGGTCTATTCAGGAGTACCGGCAAAAGCCGCCTGTGACAGAGCTTGGAATGATCCAGCGTGGACTTCGTTCAAAGCTTGCGCGCGCACCATGTACCACGCACCGGGGATTGGGTCGGGGTCCACAAACCGCCCGGATTTTACAACGCCTCGCCCAGATATGCGCCGATAAGGTCCGGCTGATTTTAATCCTCGAAACACAACTGCGCCATTAGATGCGTCGAGCGTCGTCCACGTCAATTCAATCTGCGCGCCATCCCTTTTGGTTGTCAGGTCGCGCACCGGTGCAACCGGAAAGGCGGTCAACGTGGGATCACCAAGAAGGTTGACCCATGCCGGGTTCACCCAATCGTAGCGGCCTGTAAGAGCGTATTCGCGCGAGTCCAGCCCACCATCAGACGCGGTGCCATTGTTTACTGTCCGAAGATGCGCGCGCCCTATACTTTCGCCCATCGCCATTCCGTGCAGTTGCCAAGCCGGTCGCCCACCCCATCCGACAACCAACGGATACTTGGGTTGAGACAGCAACGCTGTCATTGGATTGTTTTGCAGGTCATATTCGTACTTCCTGCTGCCAAAATTGATGGTGAACACAGCTTCTGATGGCGGCTTTTGGTAGTAGGTTTCCCATTTCCACTCGCCAAAATCGACGCCGAACAAGAAGGGGCCTTTGCCGTTCGTGTCATGATGCCCACCTTCTAACACGGCGCTTGGGCCAACAATGTTGCGCAGCGCGTTGCGTTCCACTTCCAGATGCGCACTTTGCCCATAGGCCCGCAGCGGAACCGCCAGTTTGCCGTGGCGGAACGCGTGGTTCTTGTCAAAATACGCTTTCAGCAGGTCGAGTTCTTCTCCGAACTCCTTGGTTAAATTGGAAAAATCAATGCGTCCGATCTGCATGGCGATCTTGTCTGCGGGCAACAGCGTGGGGCGAAACTGCAGGCGCCCCTTGTCATCTCGTGCGCCTTGCCACTCCCCTTCTGGATCCGCGTAAATCAGATCGGTTGGGAATGAACGTGCTTCGTGTCCGTCCGGGTTCGTGCGTCCCGACCGGATCAAAGGCAAATGCCCGATCAGGATAACCGTGTGATCCGAAAATGGGTCTGCCCTGTAGTATTCCGCAATCCGTTCACGCAGGACCAAAGCCTGCTTGATGTTTTCCATGCGGTCCGAGCGGTCACCTCGTTTCGAAGTCATGATGGAAACACGCCAGCCTGCGCCAATCAGGTCCTTCCGGAAACGAGCAAGTTCAGGCGCCAGCGCTTCGGCCAGTGTCTCATCAATGACCATTAGCGCGGCATTGGCTTCATTCTTTAGCGGGACATCGCGCCCTGTTGCCCAATAGCCCAAGATCGCAGTACCTGACTGCTCCAAGTGAACCTTGTACTCATAGGCGATCCCTGCCCGCGTACTGGTGTCGAGCATCCGTGAGTGTGTCAGGACATCTGGCGTTATGCGACGCCACGTATCTGCGCCTGTCTGCCCTAACTCACGCCGAAACACCTGCGCTTTTGCACCGGGCCGAGCCTCCCACGAAAGCTGCATTTTGGTGCCGTCGGCTGATATTTCTCCATCCAGCGCAAGCGGCTTGGCCGTTTGCGCCCAAGCAGCCGGTCCCCAAATACATAGCAAAGTAGCCGCCAGCCCTAGACCGGAGGCAAGGCGATGCATCATTGTGGCCACCATATATGTTGCTCGCGTGTCATAAGAAAATCGTAACCTCAGCCAACGCAATCACAAGCTTTTCTCACCTGACAGCAGATGAAATTTGCGCTGGTGCTAAGGACAGCGTCCCGTCAAGATACAAGCATGACACAGATCGACCCGCGCGCGCTGCGCTCTGCTTTTGGTACGTTTATGACCGGTGTCACCGTCGTGACAGCGCTTGACCACAACAATGCGCCTGTTGGATTTACCGCCAACTCTTTTACATCCGTGTCCCTTGACCCACCGCTGCTGCTTGTTTGCCTTGCAAAATCATCAAGCAATTACAGTACGCTGACAGAAAGCACAGGCTTCGCAGTCAATGTTTTGGCGGAAGGGCAAATCGATCTGTCCAACACATTTGCGCGCCCGTCAGAGGATCGTTTCGCCGATGTCCCTTGGACACCCGGCCCGTTTGGTGCGCCGATCCTTTCGGGTGTAACGGCTTGGTTTGATTGCAGTCTGCACAAGGTCGTCGATGGCGGTGATCACGTTATCCTCATGGGGGAAGTACAACACTTTGATGCGACGCCGACTCCCGGGCTCGGGTATGCCCGCGGTGCTTATGTGACCGCCGCGACAGCCGCCGATGCTATGCGCGCGGGCACGAACCTTGTGGTCACAGCGTTGATCGAACACGACGGGCAGATTCTGTTGGTTGAGGATGGCGAGGGTGGCTTGGCACTACCTGAAGCTGACTCAGCTGGCCAAAGCGTTGCAGACACACTTGAGCATGTGCTGGACTCCACTGGACTGCGTGCTGAGGCTGGCTTTGTATACTCTGTCTACGAAGACTCTGTGCGCAAGCGGCAACACATTGTTTTCATGTGCCAAACCGCGCGGTCCGATCCGGCTTTAGGGCGCTTTTATCCGTTGCAACCAGCTTCCTTTGACAGCGTTTCCGACCCTGCATTGCTGTCAGTTTTGACGCGCTACGCGTCCGAACACAGCATGGGACAATTCGGGCTTTACGTTGGGAACCGGGAAGCTGGTCAAATTAGGCCAATTTACTCGCGCAAGTAACGGTTCGCGGGTCGATTACAGTATGTCCAAGTCTTCAAGATAGACATCGCTTCTGTCGAATTCGCTGAGCGTCATGTCGTTCACGTAGAGAACCGTTCCAGACTCAAATCGCAGTTTTAGACCTGCGCTCGTTTCTGTCGTGATGGCCAGAACTTCGTTTTCGAAATCCGTGAAGCCAAAGACCGTCAGGTCGATTTTGTCGATCCCGTTCTCGAAATCCCGCACACTGTCATATCCACCGCCGGGCACGAACACAAAGACATCGCGTTGGTTGTCTGCGTTTCCTGCGCCGTACCCACCAATCAAGACATCGTTGCCCGCGCCACCTGACAGAACATCGCGTCCGTTTTCGCCAAGCAAGTAGTCGTTACCATCTTGTCCGAAAAGCATGTCATTCTGCCCGCCGCCGCGCAGGTCGTCATCGCCTGTGGCGCCATAAAGCAAATCGCTGCCAAGGTTTCCGCGCAGCTTGTCATTGCCGGATCCACCATCCAGCGTGTCGTTGTCTCGACCGCCAAACAGGGTATCGTCCTGCCAATCGCCATTCAAATTGTCATCGCCGTCAAGGCCGATCAGAACATCACGCCCTGTTCCCCCTTGCAACGTGTCGCCCAAGGTTCCGCCGACCAATTTGTCTGCACCACCGTCACCGATAAAGTCCGCAACAACAGCGCCTTTGGCTTTCAACACGTCATTCCCGGCACCGCCAAAAAACTGTGCCTCGGCTACGCTACCTGTTGCGCTTTGGGTTGCGATGAGCCGGTCATTCCCATCGCCTCCACGAATGAAGTCAAAGCCCGCACCTGCGTAAAACGTGTCATCGCCAAACCCAAAATCCAGCGTTTCAGAACTGTCTTGATCCGAAAGGTCCAGAAAATCGTTTTCCGTTGTGACCGCTCCGGGCCACGTGGACAGAGGAATGGAAAACACGCCCGAGCTATCAGCTTCGACCTTTCCCGCACCGGTCAAACGATCCAATAAACCCTGAAAGTCTCCTTGGCTTGTCGGAAAACCAGGGTATCTGCTGCCAGCAGAGTCCAGTTCGAACAAGTATTCACGTTGGGTTTCGACATCCGTCAATGTCAGAAATGTCGCGAAGGATGAGCCAAACTCCAACCGAAACACGTTGATTTCATCCGCACCGAAGTCTGGCCCAAGGTCGAGAATGTCTTTCCCAAACTGCTCAAACGAAACGCGAAAATCAAACGGGCTGATACTGAATCGATAGTCAAAGTCAAACGAGCCATCTTCGGCGAAAGCCGTGACCGAAACTTCGTTCAAATATTCTGGATCGCCGCTGGAGGTATCAAATACCGCTGCGCGCACTGTTGTCGTTGTCATGTAAGTATCCGTCAGAGAATTACGTCTGATGCATCAAAGTCAGCCGTGCTGAAGCCTTCGAGGAATAGTACTTCACCAGTACCAAACGTGATGCGCATGCCCGCACTCGTATCGCGGCTGGCGTTGAAAACGTCCGAAAACTCTGTCAGTCCGCTTTCGGTCAGATCGATCCGATCCAAACCGTCTTCGAAATCCTTGATGCGGTCAAACCCACCACCCTCGACGAACGCGCGCGAATACACGAAAGTGTCGCGCTGCCCATCACCGGTGCCTCCGCCGAGACCGCCTGTCATAACATCGTCGCCCGCGCCCCCGTTCAAGACGTCGCGACCATTTTCGCCGAACAAAAAATCATTCCCCGCACCGCCGGACAGATCGTCATTTCCGCCGCCACCGCGCAGGTCATCATCGCCTTCGCCGCCTGTCAGCGTGTCATTTCCAAGGTTGCCACGGACTTCATCGTCTCCTGCGTCACCGTGGACCTGATCGTTGTCCCGACCGCCATAGAGGAAGTCCCGGTCTTCATCGCCATTGATCATGTCTTCACCGGCCAGACCGATGATAATGTCTGTCCCTGATCCACCGACCATCGAGTCATCCAATGCGGCACCGATTAACTTGTCGTTTCCGGCGCCACCATCGAAAGTCGCATATCTGTCGAACTTGACCTTGAGCAGGTCATTTCCTTCTTCACCGTAAAACACGGCTTCTTCCGCAATATCGAACTCGTCCCGGTCCCCACGCGCCACAAGACGGTCATTTCCTTCACCTGCGAACACGCGGTCACGTCCGGCACTGGAATACAGAGTGTCATCCCCGACACCCAGGGAGTAGATCAGATTGTCGTACCCAAGTGTGCTGTAGATATAGTCGTCTTCCGTGCTGTCGGCTGTCGACCACTGCGCAAGGTCTATGCTGCCCATGGTGGTCGGGTCATCCAGCAAATAGTCAAAACTGGACACCTGATTGACGAAGTTGTTGATTTGACTTGTGCTGCTTGGCAGGTCAGGCACGGCCGCGCTGTCGCGGCTCATTTCGAACATGTATTCGCGGTCCAGATCAATGTCGTAGAAGCTTGCATATGTCGCGCTCAGTCCGGAATTGAATGTCAGTTCAACAAACGCAATTTCATCCCAGCTCTGACCGTTGATTGTCACCGAGTAGTATTCGCTGGACAGGATTGTCACATCATAGATGTCCAGGTCGGGATACATGTAGCTGTATGCCCATTCAGAATTTCGGGCAAAGACTTCCAAAGTCGCCGTACCTGCGAAAGATACATCATCGCCATTGTATTGCGCGACGATTCCGGTGGCCGTGATCATGGTCATGTCTGTTTTGCCCGTCTGTTAACGCTTTGTTAACGAAATAACGGGGCTCATGTGCTGAGGCAACGTTTGACCATGTGGTTTCAACCTACATGGTAAATATAACACGCGGCATGGTTGCGAAATGGCGACTTAAACCGGAATTGTTTCGCGCTTCGAAACGAAAGGGCAATGAACACGGGCGGTGGTTTGCAACGTGCGACAAGCGCCAAGGCTCACTTGGAACAGGGCGCGGGTTTCACCTAACAGTGATTAGGGCGCTTCATTCCCTCGGCCCGACAAGTCTGCCTTTGGCTGTTCTACGGCGCGGAGATCCGGTGAGTAGAATGTCTGACAACCGCGTCCAGCGCGCTTGGATGCGTACAGCGCAATATCAGCGTCATCCAGAAGGGAGTCCGGTGTCGCATGCGATGACGAGTCCCAGATCACAGTCCCGATGCTGCCGGAGATTCGGCACGGGTTCCCATTGAATTCTAACGGGCGTTCCAGCTCTGAGATAATGCGTTCTCCAATTTCCGTCAGACGGCTGACGTCGATCAGACCGGGCGTGAGAATAACAAATTCATCCCCGCCGACACGCGCAACATGATCCTGACTCCGCATGACCGTGTTAAAGGCTTTGGCCACCTGCAACAGAACGTGGTCGCCGGCAGCATGTCCCAATGTGTCATTCACGGCCTTGAAGTAATCAAGATCGACATGCAGCATTGAAAACGGCTCTTGTGACGACACCAGCCGCGCCAGCGTCATATCCATCGCCCGGCGGTTTTTTAGACCTGTCAAAGCATCGGTGAATGCCTGCTCTTCCGCTGCAGCTTTTGCGCCTTGCAGGCGTAAATTCAGATTGCGTGACGCTTCCATAGCCGTGGATTTCGCTTCGACCAGATACAGCATCTCCACGGTCATATCGGTTGGTGCGAAGTCTCCACCGGTCAAATCAAATTCGCGCACGGCTTCAAGGATCGAGATCCCGAAAGACAGGTTCAGGACTAACCCGCCCATCACCGGCTCGCGCACGGCAACACCTTTCAGCGAAATCCCTGGTTGTTCGCGCAGTTCCAGATGCAATTTGCGCCCCAAAAGGCTCAGCACATCGGTGACGGATTGTGTCTCGCGTGGCCGCGACAAGCGGAACACTTCCAGAAAACGCTCCCCGTCCCAGTGCCCGTGCGGGCGAAGTTTTCGCAAAGTCGGTCCCACATGGCGGATATGTCCGGTTTCGGACACCACCACATGCATCGGGCATAAAACGTCCAGCATCTGTGGCGACGGAACAGCATGATAGCTCATGACACCATCGCCCCCAACTCAAAGCTACGCCCTTCAGAGAACGTGTCTTCCAGCACAGTGATAGACAGCGTTTCCGATCCCAAACCACCGCCGCGATGTTCAAGAAAAGCGAGTGCTCCATAGTCATCCGCCATAGTGCGCAAAATACCAAGCAAGACATGGCCATACCCGCCAATGTCACTTTGGCACGTCACGCTGAAATGGCTGGCGGAGTGTTCTCTCAGCCGGATTTCAGGGAGTTGCAGGTTTGGCACCGCGAGCCGCGCGCGTTCCGGTAAATCATCGAGGGAATGCAGAAAATCTGTGAAGGTCACACCGCCAAAGCGCAACAGTCGGCGCAATGCTTCCGTATTGGGGTGCGACACAAGGTAGGTTCCGATGTCTTCGTAAATGTCACTATGTGGTCTGTCGAGGACGCGCGCCAATGTGTCGAGGAGACGAAGGCCTGTCGCGACATCGTAATCCAGCATTGCTTCGATTTCATCGAATTCGAAGCGCCCTTCTTTGACGACTTCCGCCCATCTGGCGCTGCCGTATATGTCTGTGACGAATAACTGTATCGCCCTGAGTATGAGACCGTGCATAACCTATCCCGCCCGTTATCACTGTCCTACATGTGACGCGGTGGGTTAAGATTCACCCAAGGTCTAAAAGTTTAACGATTTTCTTGATGAGGGCTTGGATCAGAAGTCCGTTGGTGCGCCCCCTTCGGATTTGCGTCGTTCCACGAAATCTGCAAGGGCGTCTTTGCGGCCTGCATCCAACTCTGGCGCTTCAAAATTGGCAATGATGTCCTTGAACACGCGGTGCGCTCGCTCCGCCGTCCAAACTGCGCCTGCGGCTTCCCATGCCTCGAAGTTTTTCCAATCCGAAACAAAGGGTTGGTAGAATGCTGTGGAATACCGATCCTGCGTATGCTGGATGCCAAAGAAGTGCCCAGAGGACCCAACATCACGGATTGCATCCAACGCAATTTCGTCCGGACCCGTGGCCGTGACTGCGGGTTCCATATAGCGCTGGATCATCTGCAGGACTTCGCAATCCATGATGAATTTTTCGGGGCTGGCGATCAGCCCGCCTTCGAGCCAGCCTGCTGCG
>CAZDXI010000103.1:0-9679 GCA_964509095.1 uncultured Rhodobacterales bacterium | reverse complement strand
CTTTCTGCAACGAGGAATTAAATAAACAAAAACTGAATGTGTGGAAATGGCATGGCGGACCCATAAAACCGCATGATCAGGCAGTGATTGTGTTGCGCGGCCTCACAAAAGTTACAGGAGCCGCACGGCCGCGACGGAGACACGGCAACCAGTTGCCCCACTTCGAAATCCGAAACGTCGTCTCCGAGTGCTGCAATCCGACCGGCGACTTCATGGCCCAAGATCATGGGTTCTTTCAGGCGGACCGTGCCGAACCCACCATGATTGTAATAGTGCAAGTCTGAACCGCAGATGCCGCCGCGTTCCATCTTCACCAGTACTTCGCCCGGACCGGGCTTTGGTGTGTCCGCGGTTTCAATGCGCAGATCTTTGGCGGCGTGGGCTGTAATCGTTTTCATCGGCGGGCCTCAGAGAGCAGGGGGCAAATGGGGCTGATCGGAAAATCAGCTAACTGGTTTTCACGGACGCAGTGTCCCTTAACGTTTCGGTGTTTCACCGTGCCGTTTGCGCGATGCGGCTGCAAGAGCACATCGTCCGACACGTTTTCAATAAAGTCCGCGGTGCCTAAGCTGAACTGTCCACGATGCGCAGCATGAACAGCGGTTGCACGTGACAAACCAATGCCCGCACCAATCGGTCTGGCTTGTGGTAAGGCGGCATTGAACACGCGGAAATTCCTTGCTTGACATCGAATGATACCGATAACATGTTATCCGTAACATTGAGCGAACGTCAATGGGCCGAAATCTGAAGGGGATGGAAATTTGGAACTGTTTTCACTGAAGGGCCGGCAGGCGCTGATTACGGGATCGTCGCAAGGTATTGGCTTAGCGCTCGCAAAAGGTCTGGCGGAAGCCGGAGCAAAGATCGTGTTGAATGGGCGCGATGAGTCCAAGCTTGGTGCCGCAGCCGAGGAACTGCGTGCTCAAGGTGCCGAAGTTGCGACTCTGGCTTTTGATGTGACGGACCACGATACTGTGCGCGCAGCGGTTGATGCGTTCGAGGCCGATCACGGCGCAATCGACATCCTGATCAACAATGCTGGGATGCAGCACCGAACTGAATTGCAGGATTTCCCGGCTGACGCATTCGAGAAGCTTCTTCAGACGAATATCGCCAGTGTTTTTCACGTTGGCCAAGCTGTCGCGCGCCACATGATTTCTCGTGGGCGTGGCAAGATCATCAACATCGCAAGCGTTCAAACCTCGCTGGCGCGCCCGGGCATTGCCCCTTACACGGCCACCAAAGGGGCCGTCGGAAACCTGACCAAAGGGATGGCGACCGACTGGGCCAAGCATGGATTGCAATGCAACGCGATCGCGCCTGGGTATTTCGACACTCCACTGAACGCGGCCCTCGTTGCGGATCCGGAGTTTTCAGCCTGGCTTGAAAAGCGGACCCCGGCTGGGCGTTGGGGCAATGTGGAAGAACTGGTCGGTGCGGCTGTCTTCCTGTCTTCGCCAGCATCAAGTTTTGTCAATGGTCACACGCTATATGTCGATGGCGGGATCACAGCGTCACTCTAATTGAGAGGCGCGGCGGAGGAACTGGTTAGCGGTTCCACGCCACCAACAAAGACATTCGAACGACACGTGAGGGAGGCCGAATTATGAGCGAAAAGATTGGTTTGATCGGTGCAGGGGCAATGGGCGGCGCCATTGGCACGCGGCTTCTGGATACGGGCAACACGCTCAAGGTGTTTGACCTTGACGCGGAAAAAGTGGCTGAACTGGTGGCAAAAGGGGCCATCGCTGCAGGTACCGCTGCTGAAGCTGCACAAGACTGCGACTTTGTCATTACGTCGCTCAATTCCTCTAAAATCGTGGGTATGGTCGCGTTTGGTGACAATGGGATCGCCGATGGCGCGGCCGAGGGCACGGTTATCATCGACATGTCTTCCATCGAGCCAGACGCAACCCGTGAATTCGCAAAGATGGCTGAGGCGCGTGGCTTGGCATGGGTTGATAGTCCTCTTTCTGGCGGCGCTCCCAAGGCCTTGTCAGGGGAGTTGACGCTCATGGCCGGGGGAGATGCGGCGCATGTCGAAAAAGCGCACATCGCACTGCGCCATGTGGCGTCCAATTACACACATATGGGTCCATCCGGGGCAGGGCAGACAACCAAGCTTATCAATCAGGTGCTGTGTGGTCTGGGCTTTCTGGCGGTCGCGGAAGCCACCCAATTGGCGCTGGATGCAGGCGTTGATGCGGAGAAAATTCCAACAGCCCTGAAAGGCGGTCGCGCGGACAGCGCCTTGTTGCAGGAATACTTACCACGTTTCGCAACGAAGGATTACCGACGGACAGGGCGGATCGACAATATGGTCAAAGACCTGAATGCGGTGAACGATCTGGCCCGCCAGACGGGGACATCGATGCCCATGACTGCGCTCTGCGCTGAAATTCACCGCATGCTGACGGCCGCCGGGTTGGGTGGTGAGGATCAGGCTGCAGTGATGGAATTCTTCAAAGGCGCGAAAGAGGAGCCTGTGTCATGATTATGCGATTTGCTATGTTCGAGGGATCTGTCACGGAAGGCAAGGTCGAGGCATTCCGCGCGGCGGTTTTGGACCGGCTTGTGCCGCTGTGGACCGCGTTCCCGGGCAATACCGATGTGCGGGTGATGTTTAGCGAAGACCGCGACGCAGGCGCGCCAGAGTTTCCGCTGATCCTCGCCATCAGCTATCCAGACAAGACCGTAATGGACGCGGCTCTCGACAGTCCCGCACGGCACAAGTCCAAAGCCGTCACCGGCGAGATCGTTGAGGCGTTTTTCAAGGGACGCATCCATCACCACGTTACGATACGGCACGAATTTGTGGCCTGAAGAATATGCGTGCGCGGGTCACAATGCGAGATGTCGCGGAGGCCGTTGGCGTCTCCCCCATGACCGTCAGCCGCGCGTTCAAAGACGACAAGTCGGTTAGCGCGCAAACTCGCACTCGCATCCGGCAGGTGGCCGAACGGCTGGGATACGTTTACGACAGCACCGCGACAGCCTTTCGCACTCAGAAAAGTGGTTTCGTTGCTGTTACTCTGCCATCGATCAACAACGCCAACTTTGCAGAAACCTATCGGGGTTTGTCCGTCGCGATGGAAGGCAGTGGGGTACAGTTATTGCTTGGCGCGACGAATTACCGTGTTGAAAAAGAAGAGGAATTACTGCGCCAGCTATTGATGCGTAATCCAGAGGCATTAGTGCTGACGGGCGGCCATCACACCCAAGCAACCCGCGATCTGATTGCGGCCCGCGACTTACCTGTGATCGAAATGTGGGACCTCCCACAAGATCCGTTAGGTTATGCTGTTGGGTTTTCAAATGCGGATGCGATGGCTTTGATCATCGAACATCTGGCAGCCACTGGGCGACGCAAGCTGGCGTTCGTTGGAGCTTCAGAGGGGGCAGACAGTCGCGGTGCCGAACGACGCCTTGGTGCGCAGACCGCCGCGCGACGGCTGGGCTTACCAGAAATGGCGGTGATTGACGCAGGACCCGCGCCCGTTTCCATGCGGCACGGCGCTGCGCGGATCGAAGCCCTTGGGCAAAGCGTCCGGGATTTCGACGCCCTTGTCTGCGTTTCTGATCCGGTCGCCTTTGGTGTGTTGAGCGCGTGCCAGCGGCTTGGATTGGCCGTGCCCGAAGATATCGCTGTGACGGGGTTTGGGCAGTTTGAGGTCTCACAGGTGTGCGAGCCGAGGATCACAACCATAGACGTGGGCGCCAGACGTATCGGCGAGGAAGTTGCAAGTTTACTGGATGGAGTGTTCGCGGGCGATGATCTGCAAAGGCGGATCGAGGTGCCCACGCGGCTGGTTCAAGGCGCGACAAGTTAAACCCGATCCGCACCCCTTACGGTCGTTCCTGGAATGAGTTTGAAGCCAATGTCTCGACAGGGTTCGACAGGTTCATTCGACAGACGCGCCAACATCATCTCGGCAGCTGCTTGCCCAAGCTTTAGATGCGGAACATGCATGGAGGTCAGCCGTTTCGGCAAGACGGACGCAATCGGAAGATCTCCCCAACCGGCAATTCCAATATCACTTGGGACATTCATTCCCTTGGCGTTTGAGTATTGCAGGCCGCCAAAGGCCATCGCGTCGTTCTGATAAAAGATGCATTCGATATCACGACTGGATGCAAGAAGTTGTTCGGTTCCGTAGTAGCCAGTGTAATAGGTCGCCGTATCATGCAGACAAAGCTGCTTGGAGACACGACCTCCTCCGCCCTCGACGGCTTTGCAAAACCCATCAAGACGGGTTGTCGCGGCATTCGCTGCATCGTGAGACGTGCCAACATATCCGATGTTCGTGTAGCCCCGCCCAACAAGGTAGCGCCCCATATCAAACCCGCTGTCAAAGTGGTTGATGCCAACGCTCATATCGATTGGAGAAGAATTGAGATCCCAGATTTCGACAATGGGGATACCTGCGTTTTTCAACATGTCACTAGCGCGTGGGGAATGATAGCGCCCGGTCAGGATAAGGCCGGCCGGTTGCCAAGACAGAACCGTGCGGATCCAGGTCTCTTCTTCCTCCAGCGTGTGCTGCGTGAGGCCCAGAACAGATTGATGCCCGAACGACCCCAGCTTGCGGTCGATGCCTTCCAGAACTTGCGAGAAAACTTCGTTCCCAAGGTCAGGAATGGCAACGCCGATGAACGTTGAAATCTTGTCACCGGCAAAAACAGTCGCCAGACGATTCGGCAGGTAGCCAAGTTCGTCGACCTTCTCCATCACCAAGGCGCGGGTCTTTTCGGAATACCCCCCTTCTTGGCGCAGCACACGGCTTGCAGTCATTTTGGAAACACCTGCGGCCCGCGCAACTTCGGATAGGCTTACCTTATTGGTTTTCATGTCTTTTTCGGGCATTCGTGTAGTTTTACGTTACGGGTAACTTAACGCTTGACAGATCGTGTTGTTCCCACAAGCATTACAGCAACGTTACGGGTAACTCAATGTCCGAACGTAGGGAGGATGCAATGGAGCAACTGGCCTCAGGTCTGTTCTTCGACGGGATCGATAAGCACTTTGGCGGAACCTATGCGCTGAAGGATGTATCGCTGTCGGTGGGCCGGGGTGAGATCGTTGCGTTGCTTGGTGAGAACGGTGCGGGCAAGTCGACCCTTATCAAAGTGCTTGGCGGAATTCATGCGCCGGATTCCGGTCATGTGCTAATTGACGGAGCCCCCTATCTGCACCGCCCGGCCGGGTTTGGCGAACGGCAAAAGGTCGCGTTTATTCACCAGGACCTCGGCTTGATCGAATGGATGACCGTGGCCGAAAACATTGCTCTGGCGCTTGGGTTTGCCCGCAAGCACGGGATGATCCGGTGGGGCAAGGTTGAACGGTTTGCGGCGGATGCTCTCAAGAAGATTGATTGCGACTTTGATCCAACAACCCGCGTCGAAGACCTGAGCCGGACAGAGAAATCTCTGGTCGCGATTGCCCGGGCGCTTGCGGTCGACAGCGAGTTCCTTGTGCTGGATGAGCCAACAGCCTCGCTGCCCGCTGACGAAGTAGAGCGCCTGTTCGCAGCAATCCGGCCCTTGCGAGAGCGCGGCGTCGGCATGATCTATGTCAGCCATCGGCTGGATGAAATTTTCCGAATCGCCGATCGCGTGGCGGTTCTGCGCGATGGTGTTCTTGTTGGTGTCCGCAGCATTGAACACACGACGCCAGAAGAACTGGTACAAAAGATTGTGGGCCGAAAAACCCGCGAAACTGTCAAAACTTCAGATGCACCGGGTGCGCCAATCCTAAGCCTCGAAAATTTCGCAGTCGGGCAGGTGGGGCCACTGGACTTCACGTTGCGCAAGAATGAAATCGTTGGGCTGGTTGGTTTGCGCGGTGCCGGGCACGAGGCGATAAGCCGGGCGTTGTTTGGGCTGCATCCGTTTGACGGCAAAGTCACGTTGGACGAGGCGACACCTGATCTGTCCACGCCACAAACAGCATTGGCGGCCGGCGTTGGGCTTGTTGCCAAGGATCGCACCGAAGAATCCGTGGCCATGACCCTCAGCATTCGCGAGAACACGTTTTTGAACCCGGAAGGGGTCGGGCGCAGGCTGCTCGACTTCCTGTCCCCGCGCACGGAAGCGGATCAGGCAGCAATCATCGGGGCCGAACTTGGCCTGTCGCCCAATGATCCGGATCTGGCGATCGAAGCATTGTCAGGTGGCAATCAGCAAAAGGTTGTGATTGGGCGCTGGTTGGCGACCAAGCGGCGACTGTTGCTTTGCGAAGACCCGACAGCAGGTGTCGACGTCGGAGCGAAGTCGGAGATTTATGCGCTGTTGAACCGTGCGCTGTCGGACGGGGTCGGGATCTTGGTTATTTCGACCGACTTTGAAGAGATCGCCACAATTTGCCATCGCGCCATTGTCTTTAGCCAAGGCGCCCATGTTGACGAGCTATCTGGCACCCGACTGACGACCGAAAACCTGATCCAAGCGGCTTCGGCCGGGAATATGCCGACACGAAAGGAAGCGCCCCATGCAGTCTCTTGAAAGCGGCGCGCTGGAACCGACCAAAGCAGATTTGAAAGGTCTCAGCTTCGGAAAACGCATGCTGCGGTTTCTGCCAGTTTATGGGCTGGTGATCCTGACATTCCTGTTGATCGGCATCTTTTCGATCCTGTTGCCCAACACGTTTCCAACGATGCTGAATCTGCGCGCGATTGTTAGTGACAAGGCGATCATTGCGCTGCTCAGCCTTGGGGCGATGATCCCGATGGCAGCCGGGCGCATCGATCTGACCGTCGGATATGGCATCGTGCTTTGGCACATTCTGGCAATTAGCCTTCAGACACTTTTCGGCCTGCCTTGGCCAATGGCGGTTGTCCTTGTGTTGACGCTTGGTGCATTCACCGGGTTCCTGAATGGGCTGCTGGTGGAAGTGGCCAAGATTGACAGCTTCATCGCGACACTCGGCACCGGAACGGTACTCTATGCGCTTGCGTTGTGGCACACGGGCGGGCGTCAAATGGTGGGCGTGCTTCCGGACGGGTTTTACGGACTGTCCACCACCTTTGTCTTTGGGCTTCCGATCACGGGGTATTATCTGCTGGGAATTACAGTCGCGATGTGGCTTGTGCTCGAATACACGCCTGTTGGCCGGTATTTGTATGCTATCGGTGCCAACCAGCGCGCGGCTCAGTTGAACGGGATTCCGACACGGAAATACGTGATTGGCGCGTTCATGGCGTCTGGCACTCTGACGGCCCTCGCAGGTGTCTTGCTGGCAGCCAAGCTTCGCATTGGTCAGGCCAGCGTTGGGCTGGAGTTCCTGTTGCCCGCCTTGGTCGGCGCCTTTCTTGGATCCACCACGATCAAGCCCGGCCGGGTCAATGTGTGGGGCACCATTGTCGGTGTCGCCATCTTGGCCGTTGGCATTTCAGGCATTCAACAATTCGGAGGCTCCTTCTGGGTTGAGCCCTTGTTCAACGGAGTAACGCTGCTGATTGCCATTGGCATCGCAGGATACGCACAGCGCAGAAAAGGTGCAGAAAAGCGCTGAAACGCAACATGCAAAGGGAGGAATACTGATGAAAAAGAGAACATTGATCGCCGCGTTGATGGCGTCGAGCCTGCTGAGCAGTCTGCCACTGGCCGCAGCCGATTGGGATGGTCCAACATCCGGCCCATCAGCGGCGGCGGGCAAGTCCATTGTCGTGGTCGCGGCTGATCTCAAGAATGGCGGAATTCTTGGTGTGACAAACGGGGTCGAAGAGGCCGCCGCGCGGATCGGATGGGATGTGCGCGTCTTGGATGGTGCAGGTTCTGTTCAGGGGCGCACTGCTGCGATTGGCCAAGCGATGGCGCTTAAGCCAGATGGCATTGTGATCAATGGATTTGACGCAGTTGAACAGCAAGCAGCGCTTGAAGGTGTTGTGGCTGCAAGCATTCCGATGGTTGCTTGGCACTCAGGGCCAAAAATCGGCTGCGATGCGCCGGGCGGAATCTTTGCCAACGTGTCGACCGATGCGATGACCGTGTCCGAAGTTGCCGCCAAATGGGCAATTGAAGACGGTGGAAAAGAGATCGGTGTCGTGATCTTTACCGACTCCACTTACCAGATCGCCATCGACAAGGCAGATCGCCTCAAAGAGACAGTCGAGGCCGCTGGCGGCAAAGTTCTGGAATATGTCGACACACCGATTGCGGATACATCGACCCGCATGGGACCGCTGACAACGACGTTGCTGCAAAAGTACGGGGATAGCTGGACCCACGCGCTGGCGATCAATGATCTTTATTTCGACTTTATGGGCCCATCGCTGGCGGCAGCGGGGCTTGGCCCGGATCAGGGACCGCAAGCAGGCTCTGCAGGAGACGGGTCTGAAGCGGCGTTCCAGCGGATCCGGTCCGGTGGCTATCAAACGATCACAGTGGCGGAACCGCTGAACCTTCAGGGGTGGCAATTGGTGGATGAGTTGAACCGGGCTGTTCAGGGCGAACCTTGTTCTGGTTATGTCACGTCACCCGCGCTGGTCACTGAATCAGGCCTCGCCAAAATGGGCGACAGCAACGCGTTTGACCCCGACATCCCATACCGGGATGCCTACGGATCGATCTGGGGCAAGTAAGGGTTCCTCCCTGGGGGACTTCTTGCGAACGCCACATGCCGGAAGTCCCCAATTTCAACGCAAGACCAATCCGCAAAAAGCGGAGTGAGGTACCATGACCGAACCACTTGTGAAAATGCGCAATATTACCAAACGCTTTGGCGGGGTTTTGGCGCTGCAAAACGTCGATCTTGATGCCCATGCGGGTGAGGTGCTGGCCATCGTTGGCGACAACGGCGCGGGCAAATCCACGCTGATCAAGGTGCTGACAGGCGTTTATCAACCAAGCGAAGGCGAAATCTTTCTGGACGGAGAACCAGTCACGTTTTCCGGCCATGCGGATGCCATCGAACGCGGTATCGATGCCGTGTATCAAACGCTGGCCTTGGCGGATCACCTTGATCCCGCAGCCAACATGTTTCTGGGCAGCGAACTGACGAAATCTGTGTTCGGGATCACCATGCTGGACAACAAGCGAATGCGCGCAGAGACGGAACGCGTTCTCAAAGAACGGCTGGGTGTTACCCTCAAGTCTCTGGATGCGCCGACCGAAAGCCTGTCTGGTGGTCAGCGTCAGGCCGTTGCCATCGCGCGTGCGGTGTACCACGAGGGTCTGCGCGTTTTGGTGATGGATGAACCAACTGCGGCTCTTGGGCCACAGGAAACGGCGCGCACTCTCAAACTGATCCGGACCGTCAAAGAACAAGGGTTGGCGGTGATCCTGATCAGCCATTCTCTGGATGATGTGTTCGAAGTGTCAGACCGCGTTCACGTACAACGCCGGGGGCAATGCGTTGGTGTTGTGAAAACGGCAGACAGCTCAACTCAGGACGTGCTTGGCATGATCGTGGGCGCAGAGGAGGCCGCGTGATGACAGATAGTTCAACACTTTCACGTCCGCTCAGCGAACGGATTGAGCCTTACATCGCGATTATTGGGCCTTTGGCAATGATCTTGGCGGTTCTGGTCTTTATGGGGATCGCAGAACCGGCGCGGTATTTCCGAACAACGAACCTGAACCTGATCCTTTTGGATGCAGCGCTTTATATGCCGATGGCTATGGCGATGACTTTCGTCATCACGCAACGGGGGATTGATCTGTCGATCGGGTCTATCGC
>CAZDXI010000102.1:0-9750 GCA_964509095.1 uncultured Rhodobacterales bacterium | reverse complement strand
AAAGCGCCTGCGCGCGCGGGATGCGTTCAAGGCCGTGCGTGCCCTTGCCGACAGTTAGGACGCGCGCGCCCAGCGGGCAGCGTGTTGCCCCGCCCAAACGCCTGTCGCGAAACAAGCCGTCAACAACCAACCGCCCGTTGGAGCCTCCCAATCCAGCATTTCCCCTGCGCAGAACACACCGGGACGCTCTTTCAGCATCAGCGTTTCATCCAATGCCTCAAACGGCACCCCGCCCGCGGTCGAGATCGCCCCATCCATCGGCATCAAGCCAGTCACAGGAACCGGCAACGCCTTGAGTAGGCGCGCCAAATCCTCCGGCTCGCCCGGCAAGGGCCGCGCCCATTCCTGCGCCAAAGCCAGCTTGACCGGCGACAACCGCAGCGCCTTGCGCAAATGATTGCTGAGGCTCGATTTCCCGCGCGGTTTGGCCAGTTTCGACGCGACAACCTCAACCGTCTGGTCAGGCAACAGGTCCAATGACAACTCTGCTCCCTCACGCACAGACGCGCTGATCGCATAAATGCCTCCGCCCTCCAAACCGGTTTGAGTCAGCGTTGCCTCGCCCCGAGAGACCGTGCCGCCCACGCGCCACGCCACCGATTTCACCGGTGCGCCCATATGTGGCGTCATGTGACCTGACCAGTTGACCAAAACGCCGACATTCGAAGGCCTAAATGGTGTGGATGGAACATGGTTTGCCCATGCTCCGTCAGATCCTAAGCGCCGCCAACTCGCCCCGCCGCAGGCCAGCACTGTCGTATCCGCCGCTTCGGTCTGAACCCCGTCGGGGGTCTCAAACTTCAAGTCCATCCCGGACCATCCGACCCAGCGCCAGCGGCGTTTTAACTGCACCCCCTGCTCGTCCAGCCTTTCCAGCCAGGCCCGCAACAGCGGCGACGTCTTCATGGATTTTGGAAATACGCGCCCCGTAGATCCGGTGAACGTCTCCTGCCCAAGATCTTCGGCCCATTTGCGTAACGCCTCGTGATCAAACCGTTCCAGTATCGGACGCAGCACATCAGCGCGCTTACCATAGCCCGACAGCAACTTGTCCGCGTTGCCTTCAAACGTCAGGTTCAACCCTGACTTCCCCGCCATCAGGAACTTCCTCGCCGGGCTAGGCATGGCCTCATACACAGTCACGTCAGCCCCGGCCCGTGCCATCACCTCGGCCGCCATCAGGCCTGCCGGTCCTGCGCCGATCACCGCCGCTTTCACGACGTCGGCATCCCGCCTTTGATCTCCACCACACGCTGCGGATACGGAATTTCGATGTTGTTGTCTTTGAGTGCGTTCCAGATCAGGAACAGCACGTCCGAGGTGTATTTATTGTCCCCGTCATCAATTCCGTTCACCCAGAATTCCACTGCGAAATCAACGCCACTGTCGCCAAAGCCTCGCAGTTCGCAATCGGGTGGATACGGTTTCGCCAGCACTCCGGGATGGGTCGCAACTGCGGCCTCAACGATATCCGGCACCAGATTGATATCCGTGTCATAGCTGACCGAAAAATCCGCCTCATACCGGTTCCCACTGCCGCTATCAGAGTAATTCACAACCCGTGTGGTGATGAAATCCTCGTTTGGCACGACGATCCAACGCCCGTCATAGGTCTCCAATATCGTGGCGCGGGCCATCATTTTGATGATCGTTCCCGCCTCACCTCCGTCGAGCTCCACATAATCGCCGACTGTCGCTTGCCCCTCGACCAACAGGATCACACCCGAGATGAAGTTCGACGCGATCTTTTGCAGACCGAATCCAAGGCCGACACCAATCGCACCCCCGAGCACCGCAAGGGCCGACAGATTGATCCCCATGATGTTCATCAACAACAGGAACGCGATGCCAAAGATCAGGAATTCCACCGACTTCGCAGCGAGTTGCCGCAGCGACGGACGCATCTCTTCCTGTTTCTGGATAAACTGTGTCGATTGCTCATTCGACCAGCGCCCCAACCAGAACAGGATTGACCCAGCAATCAACCCCCGCACAATCGACATCACGGAGAACGAGATGTTCCCCAATTGCACCATGGTTTCGGACAGCGCGGTTTGCACCGTATCCAGCAGGCCAAGAGCGTACAGACCTGCAATCGGAACAAGCACATAGCGGGCAAACAGCTTCAGGAACGGATCCTTGAAGATGTCTCGTGCCAGCGCCCGCACAGCAAGGAACAGGAAGACCCTTTTGCCAAAGGCGATAACCGCGCCACTATCAAATATTGACCGGACAATGCTCTCGCCAACCGCCGTGAACACATACGCCAAAAGCGGTAGCATCAACGGCAGGAAGCTCATCACCACCCGGCGTGGACGCGAGAACAAATTCTCGGTTTCGCCCGGGTCCAATAGCTGGGAAACGCGCGGTCGCAACCAGCGTGACACCAACACCGCAAGAAAATAGGCGGCCAACAGCAATCCAAATTGCGACCACGCCGCAGGACTCAGCAACCATCCTTCGGCCAGTTCCCAACCCTGCAGTGCATAACCTGCAATCTGTTGGACGATCTCCGGTTGGTTCTCCAGATCAAGAGCCTCTAATCCGAACATGCCATCCCCTTGCCTGTTCCTTGATTTGTTCCATCCTTTAGCGAAGGAGACGCGCCATGCAAGACGATAGCACGACGGAACCCATCTGCCCTTTGTGTCAGCGCCCGATTCCAGATGGCGTGCCCCAGTCTCTTCACCACCTCATTCCCGAGCTCAAAGGCGGCAAAGGGGGCCCGACGGTCTTGCTTCACCATATTTGCCACAAAGAAATCCACGCGGCCCTGACAGAGGCTGAATTGGCGCGTGATTTCAACACTGTCGAAGCCCTACGTGCGCATCCGAGGCTTGCAAAATTCTCAGCCTGGGTTGCCAAAAGGCCCCCGGATTTCTTGTCCCGTGTCCCCGGTGGACAGCGCAAACGCAAGCGACGTTGATCCATCTCAAAGCATAGTAACTCGCTTTCACTTAGGATTATTCAACAAAAAAGGAGCCGCGACAGATGACCATCACCTAAAACGAAAACGACGACACCAAAGTTGCCGAAATCATAGTGTCCGGAAAAATCTCCCGTGAAGACTACGACACGGCAGTCGCACCCATGCAAGCCTTCATCGACCGCCACGGCACTGTCAAATTCATCGAAGTCGTAGAAAGCTTCAAAGGGTTTGACCCGTCTATCCTTTGGCCCGGACTTAAATTCGACTGGCAGAACATCCAACACATTAGCCATGTCGCGGTTGTGACCGACATCGGTTGGATGGGCCCAATGTCCAAAGCCGCTGGTGCCTTGATCTCAACCAAACTCCGGGTCTTCGACATGGACGATCTGAACGCCGCGCGCGATTGGATCGCCACAGCTTGATGATTTGACTTCATCTGTCCGAAAATACCTCTGGGGGATTGGGGGACTGGTCCCCCAAGCGGCGTGCGCGCCCGCACAAATAAAATCGAACGCGCGTCAGCGCTCCTTTTTGCACGAACCTGTCAGTTGCACAGCGCTTTGATTCCGGTTGCGATCTCGGGCTTGGCGGCCAGCGTATCGGCTGCGATCTCTTTCGCGGCGTCTAGTATATCTCCGTCGACCACTCGGTCGATCAGGCCAAAGGACAGTGCCTCGTCTGCCAAAATCTTCTGCCCCCCCATAAGGATCAACTTTGTACGGGACGGGCCGATCAACTGCGCCATACGGCCCGGATCAGACGGTTGCGGCAGGAATCCCAACTTCATCACCGGATAGAAAAACTTCGCACCCGGCACTGCGAGCCGCACATCGCACGCGAGCGCCATGCCCATTGCGCCTCCGGCCAGCGTGCCATTCAGGGCAGCAATGCTCAGCCCCGGCAACCTTGCGATGGCTCCGGACAGCCTCTCCCACACGGGTGATGTCGCAAGCCCGGCGCGCGCTTCCTCCAGATCTGCGCCCGCGCTGAACACACGGCCCGTCCCGGTCAAAACAAACACCCGCGCGTCGACGGCTGCCTCTGCAATATCCGCAAGCTCTGCCAGCATGCCCCCGGTCAGCGAATTCGCCTTGTCCGGTCGATCAATCGTGGCAATCCACAGCCCATCTGTCTTGTCCAAGCGGATCATGTGGTCCTCTCCCTTACCTGACTTGCCCCGTGGTAGAGTGCGCGTGCGTGCGGGTCCAGTGCCCACTCTAAATCCGCCTTCTATGCGCCCCAATCTGGTCGCAAATCGCAGGCACACAAGGCCTCATGATAAACCGCTTGACCCCGTCAGTCCGCTGGCGGACCATCTGTCAAAATCAGATTTCACCGGAGCAGAATTATGACCATACGCCGCACGTTCATCCTTTCCGTTTCAACGCTCGCCCTCTCCGCAGGTATGGCATCCGCCGATCTGACCGGTGCTCAGGTCTGGCAGGATTGGAAAAACTATTACGAAGGCTTTGGATATTCAGCGACAGGCACCGAATCCCAATCTGGCGATACCCTGACGGTGTCCGATGCCGGAATGTCCATCGAACTGCCTAATGACGAAGGCACCATGAATGTGACGTTTGGGTCTTTGCAGTTCGTCAATAACTCAGACGGGACAGTCTCCGTAATCTTGCCAGAACAGGTCCCAATGGCATTCGATATCGACCCGGCTCAGGGCGAGGCTGTGTCCGGCACGGTGCTGGTGACGAACTCGAACTCGAAAATGGTTGTGTCCGGAGACGCAAGTGCCCTGACCTATACCTATACCGCTGACTCCATGGGCATGATCATGGGTGATTTCACAGTAGAAGGCGCAAATCTTCCAAGCGACATGATGAAGGTTGATCTTACGGTCAACAATGTCTCCATGGTTACTCGGACGACAGATGGCGACTTGCGCGACTATTCTCAATCCATCACTGCCGATAACGTTGCTTACGACTTTGCAGTGTCTCCACCAGAAAGCGATGGCGGTGGCTCTGCTCAATTCACGGGCACGTGGTCTGGATTGAAGGCGAATGCGGAAGGCATCTTGCCAAAGAATGGCGATGCCGCTGATCTGAACAAGATGATCGAAGCGGGTCTGGATTTTGCGGGCACCTTCGCGTTTGATGCCGGCAATGGCCAATTCGAAGCCTCTGGCCCGGACGGTGATGTGCGCGGCACAACCAGTTCGCAAGGCGGCACCATCAACATGAAAATGGGGGCCAACGGGCTCAGCTATGACGTGTCGCAGGCCAACACCAAGGTCGACCTGCAAGTCCCTCAGTTCCCACTTCCGATCAGTCTCGAAATGGTGACCTCTGCGTTCAACATGGCGATGCCTCTGCGCGCAGGTGACGATGAGCAGGATTTCGCCTTTGGCTTTACCATGGGTGATTTCACGATCTCCGACACGATCTGGGGCATCTTTGACCCCGCTGGTCAATTGCCTCGCGACCCCGCCACGCTGGCACTGGACGTTACCGGCAAGGCCAAGATGACAGTCGACATTTTTGACCCGGCCAATGCCGAGCTTCTGGAAAACGGCGCACCTCTGGGCGAATTCAACGCCGTGAACATCAACAACCTGACCCTTTCGGCCGTTGGTGCAAATCTGACTGGCTCTGGCGCGTTCACTTTTGACAATTCCGACATGACCACCATGCCCGGAATGCCGCGCCCGGACGGAGCCATCGATCTGCGCCTGCAAGGGGCCAACGCCTTGATCGACACACTCGTCAACATGGGCTTCGTGCAACAGGAACAGGCCATGGGCGCGCGCATGATGATGGGCATGTTCGGGGTCCCGGAGGGTGAAGACACACTGACCTCCAAGATCGAAGTCAACGAACAGGGCCACGTTCTGGCCAACGGTCAACGCATCCGCTGAACCAACCTTCGCAAGGCGGACGTCGAACCACATCAACAGGGATTGCTTTCAACCAAGGGCGAGACTAGGTCCAAGGCATGACGCAATCTCTCACTGATCTGACTGCTGCTTTGCTGGAAGTCGCCAAGACCGCCGGAGCAGATGCCGCAGACGCAATCGCCGTGCGCGGCACCGCGATTTCCGCAGATGTCCGCGAAGGCAAGCTTGAGCAGGCCGAACGCGCCGAAGGCCTTGATCTGGGCCTGCGCGTGTTTGTCGGCCAAAAACAAGCCAATGTATCCGTCTCGGACGCGTCACCAGACACCATGCGTGTTATGGCAGAGCGTGCAGTCGCCATGGCAAGTGAGGCCCCCGAAGACCCCTTTGCAGGTCTTGCCGAACCCGATCAATTGGCGCGGGATTGGAACGCAGAGGCCCTTGAAATGGCCGATCCTTCTGCGGAACCGGACCCAAGCGCCTTGCAAGATGACGCGCTCAAAGCCGAAGCGGCAGCCCTTGAAAACACAGGTGTGTCGCAAGTTCAGACAGCCTCCGGTGCGTATTCCGCCCGGCAGGTCCACATCGCCGCCAGTAACGGATTTTCTGCCGGGTATTCCCGGACCAGCCGCTCCGTATCTTGTGTTGCCATCGCTGGCACCGGGCTTGGTATGGAACGGGACTACGACGGAGACAGCCGCACGTTCCAATCCGATCTGCGCACCCCCGAAGAAATCGGACGTAACGCCGCCACCCGCGCGGTGGAACGGCTTGACTCCCGCAAGCCCCCCACTGGCAGTTACCCGGTCCTGTTTGACGAACGCATCGCGAGCAGCCTGATCGGTCACATCCTTGTGGCCTCAAACGGGTCTTCTGTGGCGCGCGGGCAATCCTGGCTGATGGATCGGCTTGGAAAGCAAATTCTGCCCGACACGCTTGATCTGATCGAGGACCCGCACCGCCCTCGCGCCGCCGGAACGCGCCCCTTTGATGCCGAAGGTCTGCCCACGCAACCGCGCAAAATCGTCGAAGCTGGGGTTCTCACAGGCTGGACCCTTGATCTGGCAACCGCGCGCAAGCTGAAGATGACGCCAACGGGCAATGCAACGCGCGGCGTGTCCTCGCCGCCCTCGCCATCGGCATCCAATGTGGCGCTCACCCAAGGCGCGGCCAGCAAAGGCGATCTGATCCGCGACCTTGGCACAGGCTTGATCGTGACCTCCATGATCGGCTCCACCATCAACCCAAATACCGGGGATTATTCGCGTGGCGCCTCCGGGTTCTGGGTTGAAAACGGCGAAATCGCCTACCCCGTCAACGAATGCACGATTGCCGGCAACCTGCATGACATGTTGCGCGGACTGATCCCGGCCAATGATGCCCGCCCTTGGCTGTCGCGCGTGGTTCCCTCCCTGCTGATCGAAGGCATGACACTTGCCGGAGAGTGATCTTGACCTCCTGATCCGGGCGGCACAGGGCGCAGGCGAAGTGGCAAAGCGCTTCGTTGGACCCACGGCGCAGAAATGGGACAAGCCCGGCAATGCAGGTCCCGTGACCGAAGCCGATCTGGCCGTGAACGATTATTTGCTCGACGTGCTTCGTACCGCGCGCCCGGATTATGGCTGGCTGTCTGAGGAAACCGAAGACAATACAGACCGCCTGAATGCTGAAACTGTATTTATCGTGGATCCCATCGACGGCACCCGCAGCTTTATCGAAGGGGCGCGCACATGGGCGCATTCCGTGGCGATTGCGCGCGCCGGACAGGTCGTGGCCGGGGTCGTGTATCTGCCCATGCGTGACATGCTGTATTCCGCCGGGCTTGGGGGTGGTGCGCAACTAAATGGCGCGTCTTTGAAAGCCAGCGCCGCTTGCGTTTTGGATGCAGCTGAACTCCTTGCCGCCCGCCCAAATCTGGAACCGCGCTTTTGGTCCGGACAGGTGCCTCAGTTTACGCGAGCCTACCGCCCATCCTTGGCCTATCGCATGGCTTTGGTGGGTCAGGGTCGGTTTGACGGTATGATGACCTTCCGGCCCACTTGGGAATGGGACATCGCCGCCGGGTCCCTGATCGCGTCAGAAGCGGGTGCCATTGTTACCGACCGCACCGGAGCGCCCTTGCGGCTTAATCAACAGGATCCTCGCACGCATGGCATCCTCGCAGCGGCTCCGGGCTTGCACGGGGAACTCGTCCGCGTGCATCGGCCGGATGTGTAACTCACCGGCAACGGTTGACCTGTTGTGTCAAAGCCGTAAACCTCTTGTGCATCGATATGTGGTCTGAACAGACGTGCAGACCTTTTAAAAGGACAATACTCACATGGTACAACGACTGCATCTCGTGTTCGGTGGCGAATTGGTGGACCCGTCCCAGAACGTGTTCAAAGATGTCGAAGACCTGCATATCGTCGGCATCTTCCCGGACTATGACGCGGCCTACAATGCCTGGAAGGCCGAAGCCCAGCGCACCGTGGATAACGCGCATATGCGCTATTACATCGCGCATCTACACCGTTTGCGGGACGAAGAAACCGAAGCCTCCACCACAGAAGAGCTCGGCTAAGGCCGGACCCGATGGCCGCGCGTTCGCTCAGCCTTCAAGCGTATCGCGCGCTGACTCGTCGCACGCCCCGTCCGTCTCAGGATTTCAGCACGCCGCGCCCGAACGGTGAACTGGTTTGGATTCACCTCGGCAGCGCGGTTGATCTTCTGGCAGTGTTGGATGTGTCGGAACGACTTGTGCAAATGCGGCAAGGGATTCACGTCATGGTGACCCTGCCGCCAGAGGACGCACATCACTGGTCCAACCGTACGCCTCCATCTGGTGTGTTGCTCGTGGCGGCTCCGGATGAACACCCAAAGTCGATCGGGTTGTTCCTTGCGCATTGGAAACCGGATTTGGCCCTTTGGATCTGGGGAGCATTGCGGCCCAACCTGGTCGATGAAGCCGCGCGTCAGAACATCCCCCTTCACCTCGTTTCCGCTGACACGTCAGGCTTTGACGGACGCCGGGACCGATGGGTCCCGGAACTGGCCCGTCATCTTGTGCGCTGTTTCAAATCCGCAACGGCGCGGAACAACGCCTCTGCTCAAAGGCTGAAGCGTCTGGGAATGCCAGACGACCTGATCACGGTCGAACCCCGTTTGCGTGCGTCTGGTCAGCTCCTACCTTTCGAAGACTCTGATCTCGAAGACATGACCCAACAACTCGCTGGACGACCCGTCTGGCTGGCCGCACAATCGCGCCCAGATGAATGGGCCAGCATTCTGAATGCCCATCGCAATGCTCTGCGTGGATCACATCGGTTGCTGCTCATCATTGAACTCGCAGCTGAAAAACAACTGGCCGAGTTGCTAAGCGTGCTGAACGAACACAATCTCAATTACGCAATCTGGGGAGACGGTGTTTGGCCCGAAGAATCGACCCAGGTTCTTATCGCTGACCTCCCCGGAGAATTGGGTTTGTGGTACCGCGTTGCGACCGTGTCGTTTCTGGGCGGGTCTCTGTATCCGCGCCATGGCGGCATGGATCCCCTCCCTGCCGCAGCGCTTGGAACGGCCATTCTGTATGGGCCCCATGTTCGTCAACACCTGCCGCGCTACACGCGATTGGCCAACGCCGGGGCAGCGCGGATCGTGAATGATTCCATGTCCCTGTCTACGGCGGTGTCTTACCTGATCGCACCGGACAACGCCGCCAAGATGGCGCATGCGGGCTGGGACGTCAGCAGCGAAGGCGCGGAAGTCACCGACCGACTGATCGACCTCATTCAGGATGAACTCGACGCGCGAGTCAAACAGTCATGAGGGAACCCGCGTTCTGGTCCTCTCGCAGCGATATCCGCGGTGTTATTCTGGCTCCGTTGGGATGGCTTTACGCTTGGGCCACCGCGCGGCGCCTTGCGAGCGGCAAACCCGTGAAACTGGACATTCCCGTTGTCTGCGTCGGCAATCTGAATGCAGGTGGTAC